>NZ_JBEZNL010000028.1:0-95029 GCF_040653275.1 Streptomyces sp. NPDC048002
AAACGCCCGGTTACATTCCGAACCCGGAAGCTAAGCCTCACAGCGCCGATGGTACTGCAGGGGGGACCCTGTGGGAGAGTAGGACGCCGCCGAACTCCTTTTATAGCTCTGGCTCTTGGGCAATGCGCCCAGGAGCCAGAGCTTTTTTGCGTTGAGGTAGGGTCAGGGGGCATCGTTCGCACGTTTCCCCACAGGAGGCCCCCGGGTGGAGGTCCAGGAGACCCGTGTCCAGACGGACAGGGTCCTCACCATCCCCAACATCCTCAGCATGGCGCGGCTCCTTGGTGTGCCGCTGTTCCTGTGGTTGATCCTCTGGCCCGAGTTCGGTGGGCCCAAGGCCGATGGCTGGGCGCTGCTGGTGCTGATGCTGAGCGGCATCAGTGACTACCTCGACGGCAAGCTCGCGCGGCGCTGGAACCAGATCAGCAGCCTTGGCCGGCTGCTCGACCCGGCCGCGGACCGGCTCTACATTCTCTCGACTTTGGTCGGACTGACCTGGCGCGAGATTCTGCCGCTCTGGTTGACGGCCGTACTTCTCGCGCGGGAACTGGTTCTGCTGGTGATGGTGGGCATCCTCAGGCGCCACGGCTATCCGCCGCCCCAGGTGAACTTCCTAGGGAAGGCCGCTACTTTCAACCTGATGTATGCCTTCCCGTTGCTCCTGCTCAGTGACGGAAGCGGGTGGCTCGCGTCACTCGCTGCGATTTTCGGATGGGCGTTCGCCGGATGGGGTACAACGCTCTACTGGTGGGCAGGAGTCCTCTATGTGGTACAGGTCCGCCGCCTGGTACGTGCGGACGCCATGGCCGATTGAACTCGCCCCTGATGCGACCCCGCGGCTCGATGGCCCGCGAAGCGAAAGTGCGGGACAATCTGGACGGGTGAAGTCGGCTAGACCGTCGTCTCTTTGAGGAGGACGCTTCCGACATGAAGGCCGTCGTGATGGCCGGAGGCGAAGGCACACGCCTTCGCCCGATGACCTCAAGCATGCCCAAGCCGCTCCTGCCGGTGGCCAACCGGCCGATCATGGAGCACGTTCTGAGGCTGCTCAAAAGGCATGGGCTGAACGAGACCGTTGTTACTGTCCAGTTCCTGGCCTCGTTGGTCAAGAACTATTTCGGTGACGGCGAGGAGCTCGGAATGGAGCTCAGCTATGCCAACGAGGAGAAGCCACTCGGTACCGCAGGAAGTGTCAAGAACGCCGAAGAGGCGTTGAAGGACGACGCCTTCCTTGTCATCTCCGGCGATGCCCTCACCGACTTCGACCTCACCGAGCTGATCCGTTTCCACAAGGAGAAGGGCGCGCTGGTCACCGTCTGCCTGACGCGCGTTCCGAATCCGCTGGAATTCGGAATCACGATTGTCGACGAGGACGGCAAGGTCGAGCGGTTCCTGGAGAAGCCGACCTGGGGACAGGTCTTCTCCGACACCGTGAACACCGGTATTTACGTCATGGAGCCCGAAGTCTTCGACTACGTCGAGGCCGATGTGCCCGTCGACTGGTCCGGTGATGTCTTCCCGCAGCTGATGAAGGAGGGCAAGCCGGTCTACGGCTATGTCGCCGAGGGCTACTGGGAGGACGTGGGCACCCACGAGAGCTATGTGAAGGCGCAGGCCGACGTCCTGGAGGGCAAGGTCGACGTCGAGATCGACGGGTTCGAGATCTCGCCGGGCGTATGGGTGGCGGAAGGCGCCGAGGTGCATTCCGACGCCGTGCTCCGCGGACCGCTCTACATCGGGGACTACGCGAAGGTCGAGGCCGGCGCGGAAATCCGGGAGCACACGGTCGTCGGATCCAACGTCGTCGTGAAGACCGGGGCCTTTCTGCACAAGGCCGTCGTGCACGACAACGTGTATGTCGGCCAGCACAGCAACCTCCGCGGCTGCGTGGTCGGAAAGAACACCGACATCATGCGCGCGGCCCGCATCGAGGACGGTGCGGTGATCGGCGACGAGTGCCTCGTCGGTGAAGAATCGATCATCCAGGGCAATGTGCGGGTCTACCCGTTCAAGGTCGTCGAGGCCGGTGCCTTCGTCAACACGTCGGTGATCTGGGAATCCAGGAGCCAGGCGCACCTCTTCGGAGCCCGCGGTGTGTCGGGAATCCTGAATGTGGAGATCACGCCCGAGCTGGCCGTGCGTCTCGCCGGTGCCTACGCGACGACCCTGAAGAAGGGGTCGACCGTCACCACCGCCCGGGACCACTCCCGTGGTGCGCGGGCCCTGAAGCGGGCGGTGATCAGCGCACTCCAGGCCAGCGCCATCGACGTACGCGACCTGGAGAACGTACCGCTGCCCGTGGCGCGGCAGCAGACCGCGCGCGGGAGTGCCGGCGGGATCATGATCCGGACGACACCCGGTGTGCCGGATTCCGTGGACATCATGTTCTTCGACGGGCAGGGCGCGGATCTGTCGCAGGGCAGTCAGCGCAAGCTGGACCGGGTGTTCGCGCGCCAGGAGTACCGGCGGGCGTTCCCCGGGGAGATCGGGGACCTGCACTTCCCGTCCAGCGTGTTCGACTCCTATACGGGGTCGCTGCTGCGCAACGTGGACACGACCGGGATCGCCGATTCCGGGCTGAAGGTCGTCGTGGACGCCTCCAACGGAAGCGCCGGGCTGGTGCTGCCCAGCCTGCTGGGCAAGCTCGGTGTCGACTCGCTGACGATCAACCCCGGTCTTGACGAGTCACGGCCCACGGAGACGGCGGATGCCCGGCGGTCGGGGCTCGTGCGGCTCGGCGAGATCGTCGCCTCCGCCCGGGCCGCGTTCGGTGTGCGGTTCGACCCGGTGGGTGAGCGGTTGTCCCTGGTCGACGAGAAGGGACGGATCGTCGAGGACGACCGGGCGCTGCTCGTCATGCTCGACCTGGTGGCCGCCGAGCGGCGCAGCGGCAGGGTGGCCCTGCCGGTGACCACGACGCGGATCGCCGAGCAGGTGGCGGCCTATCACGGCACTCAGGTGGAGTGGACGACCACCTCGCCCGACGACCTCACACGCGTCGGACGCGACGAGACCACGATCTTCGGTGGCGACGGCAAGGGTGGCTTCATCGTCCCCGAGTTCAGCAGCGTCTTCGACGGTACGGCGGCCTTCGTGCGGCTGATCGGGCTGGTCGCCCGTACACAGCTCACCCTCAGCCAGATCGACGCGCGGATTCCGCGTGCGCATGTCCTGAAGCGGGATCTGGCGACCCCGTGGGCGGTCAAGGGGCTCGTGATGCGGCGGGTCGTCGAGGCGGCCGGAGACCGCTCCGTGGACACCACGGACGGGGTACGGGTGGTCGAGACGGACGGGCGCTGGGTGATGGTGCTGCCCGACCCGGCCGAGGCCGTCACCCATCTGTGGGCGGAGGGGCCGGACGACGCCTCCGCGCAGGCCCTGCTCGACGAGTGGTCGGCCGTGGTGGACAGCGCCGGCAGCTGAAACGGGTCCTACGCGCGCGTGCCGGACAAGTGTCCTCAAGGGGGCCTGTCCGGCACGCCGGTGGGGCCATTCGGAGGTACTGGTCGCGACGTGCGACGATGTGCGGCATGCCGCAGCAGCCCCCCGTTCGGAGCACACCTACGCGCCCCTCGCGCCCGGACGCCTCCATGTCGCTGCTCAACAACGTCATGGATCACAGCCTCGACGACGGGTACGCCGAGGCGGCGGCCAGGAAGCAGGCGGCTGACGGGGGCATGCCGAAGACGCTGAGGGCCAAGCTCGGGCTCGCCGCGGGCCTGGTGCTCGCCGCGCTCGTCGTGACCGTCGGTGCCGCGCAGGCCCGGGTGGCCGCTCCCGTCGTGGCCAAGGAGCGCGAGGAACTGATCGACCGGATCGATCAGGAGACCGAGGCCGCGGACAAGCTGGAGGACAGCGTCGAGGAACTGCGGGCCGACGTCAGCGCGCGCCAGCGCGAGGCGCTCAGGTCGAGCGGTGGCAGCGACCGAAGTGAACTCATGGGCATTCTGGCCGGCGCGCTGGAGGTGCACGGGCCCGGGGTGAAGCTTGTTGTGGACGACGCCAAGGACTCCAGTGCGGGCGGTGACGGGGATCCCAGGGAGACCTCCGGGTTCTCGGACACCGGACGTGTCCGGGACCGTGACATGCAGCGTGTGGTGAACGGGCTCTGGGAATCGGGGGCCGAGGCGATCTCCATCAACGGGCAGCGGCTGACGGCGCTGTCGGCGATCAGGGCCGCGGGTGACGCGATACTGGTCGACAACAGGCCGCTGGTGCCGCCGTACACGGTGCTCGCGGTGGGGGACGGGGAGCGGCTCAGCGCCAGGTTCCAGGACAGTGCCGACGGGCTGTACCTGAACGCCCTTCGGGAGAACTTCGGCATCCGGAACGCGATCTCCGTGGAGGGGGATCTCCGGCTGCCCGCAGCACCCAGTGTGACCGTACGAACGGCACAGCCGAACACCGAGAAAACCGAGAAGGGCACATCGTGATCGCCGTACTGGGCCTCGTCGTGGGAGTCGTGGCCGGCCTGTTGGTCCGGCCCGAGGTTCCGGCGGTCGTCGAGCCTTATCTCCCGATCGCCGTCGTGGCGGCGCTGGACGCCGTCTTCGGTGGTCTGCGGGCCATGCTCGACGGCATCTTCGACGACAAGGTCTTCGTGGTGTCGTTCCTGTCCAACGTGGTCGTCGCCGCGTTGATCGTCTTCCTCGGCGACAAGCTGGGCGTGGGGGCGCAGTTGTCCACGGGCGTCGTGGTGGTGCTCGGTATCCGCATCTTCTCCAACGCCGCGGCGATCCGTCGGCACGTGTTCCGGGCGTGAGGCCGATGAGCGAGCAGGACGAGACGGCCGGGAACAGGCTGCGCAAGGAACTGCCCGAGGAGGTGCCCGCCGCGGCGCCCGAGGCTGCGCCGGACGCCCCCGAGCCCGAGCCCGGTCTCACCGGTCGGCAGCGGCTGGCCAAGGGGCTGTGGCCGCCGCGTGTGACGCGGGCCCAACTGATCGTCGCGCTGCTGCTGTTCGGCCTCGGATTCGGCCTGGCCGTGCAGGTCGCGTCCAACAGTGACGGGGACGACGCCCTGCGCGGGGCGCGCCAGGAGGATCTCGTCCGCATCCTCGATGAACTGGACGACCGTACTCAGCGTCTTGAGGACGAGAAGCAGGGACTCGAGAACCAGCGGGACGAGCTGGAGAACAGCTCGAACCAGGCCGAGGAGGCCCGTCGGCAGACGGTCGAGAAGGAGAGACAACTCGGCATTCTGGCGGGCACCGTGGCCGCGCAGGGTCCCGGCATCACGATGACCATCGACGACACGAAGGGGACGGTCGAGGCGCACATGCTGCTCGACGCCATTCAGGAGTTGCGTGCGGCCGGAGCCGAGGCGATCCAGGTGAACGGGGTACGCGTGGTGGCGGGCACGTATCTCACGGATTCGGGGAACTCCGTGAGCGTCGACGGGAACAAGATCAACGCTCCCTATCGTTTCAAGGTCATCGGCAAGCCGCAGGACCTGGAACCGGCGCTCAACATCCCTGGAGGCGTGGTGCAGACCTTGGAGAAGGAGCAGGCCACCGTGACCGTGGAGCGGTCCGACAAGATCATTGTGGATGCCTTGCGAGCCGCGGAGCGGCCTGACTACGCTCGGTCGTCATCGCGGTGAACCGGGGGTGCATGGGGGACGTCCGGCGAGGGCATGAGCTTGCGGGGGGTCGGCGCACCGAATGGGTGGTGCGTGGTGGAAACTGTCTGGTGGACAGGGACGTTGTGAGGATGTCCGGGTCGGCCGGAGTGTGCAGTCAGGGTTCGTCCTGCCCCACGGGCGGGTCTGTTTCAGTCAAGGGGAATCGCCCGTGAAGTTGTTTGCGAAGTTGTTCGGCAAGAGCGCGCGAGAGGGCAATGACAACGCCACCGCCCGTCATCGCGCACAGCCTGACGCGGAGGGCCAGCGGCCCCTGTTCAGGGACCAGGTGGGTGGTCAGGGCGCGCCGTCGGTTGACCCTGCTCAGGCCGGCGGCATAGGTTTCGGGCAACCGTCAGCCTCAAGTGCGGGTGGAGGGTTTTCCGCCGACCCGTACGCGTCCAACGCCCCGGTGGGGCAGCCGCGGCAGGAGGATCCGTCGATGTCGGCCCTGGTGTGCACGAGGTGCGGTAACCGCAACGCGGAGAACAGTCGCTTCTGTTCCAACTGCGGTGCGCCGCTGCGGGCGGGTGCCGTGCCCGAGCGTCCGTCCGAGACCACCTCCACGATCTCCATCTCCGGTCTTGAGGCCTACGACGCCGAGGTCACCGGCCAGACGCAGATCCCGGCGCTGTCCCCCGAGGCGCAGGCGGCCGTCGAGGCGCTCCCGCTCGGCTCCGCGCTCCTGGTGGTGCGCCGGGGTCCGAACTCGGGCAGCCGCTTCCTGCTCGACGGCGACCTGACCACGGCCGGCCGTCACCCGCAGAGCGACATCTTCCTGGACGACGTCACGGTCTCCCGGCGGCACGTGGAGTTCCGCCGGAGCCCGGACGCCTCGTTCACGGTCGCCGATGTGGGGAGTCTGAACGGCACGTACGTCAACCGCGAGCGGATCGACCAGGTCGCCCTGTCCAACGGCGACGAGGTGCAGATCGGCAAGTACCGGCTGGTCTTCTACGCGAGCCAGCGGGGCTACTGACCCTCCCCGGAGTTGGTCCATGCTTCACACACCGAGCGGCGGTGCCGGACACGGCACCGCCGCCACGGACAGCGGGCTGATGAGCATCGGCACGGTCCTGAACGCGCTGCGCGACGAGTTCCCCGAAGTCACCATCTCCAAGATCCGCTTTCTGGAGTCGGAGGGCCTCATCGAGCCGCAGCGGACTCCTTCGGGGTACCGCAAGTTCAGCGTCGGCGACGTCGAGCGGCTCGGCCATGTGCTGAGGATGCAGCGGGACCACTATCTGCCCCTGAAGGTCATCAGGGAGCATCTGGACGCCATGGAGCGGGGCGAGGCGGTCGTGCTGCCGTCCGTGGGCCGTCAACGCGACGCGGAGGCCGCGGAGGAGTTCGCCGACGCCCGGACGGCGGCCCGGATCGGCCGGGCCGAGCTGCTCGCCGCCGCCGAGATCGGTGAGCCGGAGCTGAAGGAGTGGGAGTCCTACGGGCTGATCGCTCCGCTGCCGGACGGCGCGTACGACGCCGAGGCGGCCACCGTGGCCGCGCTCGTCGCGGAACTGGGGCGCTTCGGGATCGAGCCGAGGCACCTGAGGGTGATGAAGGCCGCCGCCGACCGTGAGGCCGGGCTGGTGGACCAGGTCGTCGCGCCGCTCAAGCGCCATCGCAACCCGCAGACCAGGGCGCACGCCGAGGCGCGCACCAAGGAGCTGGCGGGGCTCACGGTCAAGCTGCACGCCGCGCTGGTGAAGACGGCTCTCGGGGTGCGGCTGCCCTGAGCGGCCCGCCGGGCGGGCCGGATCGGGGCCCGTTTCCGGCCCGACTACCCAAACATCCCGAGCACGGCCTAGGGTTGCTGTGTGAACGAGCTCGATGTCGTAGGTGTCCGGGTCGAAATGCCCTCCAACCAACCGATCGTGCTCCTGCGCGAAGTGGGAGGCGACCGCTACCTCCCCATCTGGATCGGGCCGGGTGAGGCGACGGCCATCGCCTTCGCCCAGCAGGGCATGGCCCCCGCGCGACCGCTGACCCACGACCTGTTCAAGGACGTGCTGGAGGCCGTCGGCCAGGAGCTGACCGAAGTGCGCATCACCGATCTGCGCGAAGGCGTCTTCTACGCCGAGCTGGTCTTCGCCAGCGGGGTCGAGGTGAGCGCGCGCCCGTCCGACGCGATAGCGCTCGCCCTGCGCACCGGAACGCCCATCTACGGCAGTGACGGGGTGCTCGACGACGCGGGCATCGCGATCCCGGACGAGCAGGAGGACGAGGTGGAGAAGTTCCGCGAGTTCCTCGACCAGATCTCGCCCGAGGACTTCGGCACCAGCAGTCAGTGAGACGCCGGCGCGGGTGTCCCGCCGTGACCGCCCGTGGCGGGCGTCGGCTCGGAACCACGGCAATTGCCACCGGCCAGTGAGAGCGTCCTGCGGCCCGCCCGGAGCGCATTCGGCTAGCCTTTCCCCGCGGTGGGGCACGGGAAACCACTCCTAGGGTGATTATCACTCGGCGTGCCGAGTGTGGCGATCGTTGACGCACCCCTGGTGACTGCCTACCGTCGTGAAGGCAGGTCAAGGACGGAGGTCGGCGTGAGAAGCAGCGGCGACGGTACGGCTGGGGGTGCCCCCGGACGCGGTTTCGGGGAGAGCGGTCCGTACCCTCCCCCGGGCTCACGGTTCCGCCCGAACGGGGGATACCCCCAGCCGGGTGGTTCGGCCGAGCGCGCCCCGCAGCTGTCGGCGGCCGTGCCGAGCGGCGGAGGGGCGACGTCCATGGCGTCCGAACAGATCGGCTATCGCGGCCCGACGGCCTGCGCGGCAGCCGGAATCACCTATCGGCAGCTGGACTACTGGGCGCGCACCGGGCTCGTGGAGCCGAGCGTGCGGCCCGCGCACGGGTCGGGGACGCAGCGGCTCTACAGCTTTCGGGACGTCGTCGTCCTGAAGATCGTCAAGCGTTTCCTGGACACCGGGGTCTCCCTGCAGAACATCCGCACCACGGTCCAGCACCTGCGGGAGCGGGGTTTCCAGGACCTGGAGCGCATGACGCTGATGAGCGACGGTGCCACGGTCTACGAGTGCACCTCGCCCGACGAGGTGCACGCGCTGCTCCAGGGCGGTCAGGGCGTCTTCGGGATCGCCGTCGGAGTGGTGTGGCGGGACGTGGAGAGCGCGCTGTCCCAGCTGCACGGCGAGCGGATCGACACCGGGGAGACGCTGGTCGGCCAGAACCCGGCGGACGAGCTGGCGCGACGCCGCAACCGGGCCGTCTGAGACGGGCCGGGGCGCCCGGACTGCCCGCCGGGCCGGGGTGCCCGGTCGGTGGCCCCCGTTGTCAGTGGCGTAGGGCAGCATCGGAGGGGTGAGAAGCGCTCCCACGATCCTGCATCTGGACATGGATGCCTTCTTCGCCTCGGCGGAGCAGGCGTCCAAGCCCAGTCTGCGCGGGAAACCGGTCGTCGTGGGCGGGCTGGGGCCGCGCGGAGTGGTGGCGACGGCCTCGTACGAGGCCCGGGTCTTCGGGGTCAATTCGGCGATGCCGATGGCGCAGGCGCGGCGGCTGGTGCCGAACGCCGCGTACCTCGTGCCGCGCTTTGCGTTCTACCGGTCGATCAGCGAGCAGGTCATGGGGCTGCTGCGGGCGCTGTCGCCGCTGGTGGAGCCGCTCAGCCTCGATGAGGCGTTCGTCGATCTGGAGGCCGGGGGAGCGGCCTGGGACGCCGACTCGGCCCGGCTGACGGGCGTACGGCTGCGCGCCGACATACGGGCGGTCACGGGGCTGACGGGGTCGGTGGGGCTCGCCGCGTCCAAGATGCTCGCGAAGATCGCGTCCGAGCAGGCCAAGCCGGACGGTCTGGTGCTGATCGAGCCGGGCTCGGAGCGGGCGCTGCTCGCGCCGATGTCCGTGCGGACCCTGCCGGGCGTGGGGCCCGCCACCGGGGACCATCTGCGGCGGGCCGGGATCCACACGGTCGGCGAGCTCGCTGAGGCCGGCGAGGACGAACTGGTGCGCATGCTGGGCAAGGCGCACGGGCACGCGCTGTACGCCATGGCGCTGGCGCGTGACGAGCGGGCGGTGGTGGCCGAGCGGGAGACGAAGTCGGTGTCGGTGGAGGACACCTACGACGTCGACATCCATGACCGCGTGCGGGTGGGGCTGGAGGTGCAGCGGCTGGCCGACCGGTGTGTGCGGCGGCTGCGCGGGGCCGGGCTGTCGGGGCGGACCATCGTGCTGAAGGTGCGGCGCTACGACTTCTCGACGCTCACCCGGTCCGAGACCCTGCGCGGGCCCACGGACGATCCGGCGGTGGTGCGGGAGGCGGCCGCGCGGCTGCTGGAGTCGGTGGACACCACGGGAGGCGTGCGCCTGCTCGGGGTCGGGGTCAGCGGGCTCGCCGACTACACCCAGGAGGACCTGTTCGCGCAGGCCGCGGGGGAGCTGGAGACGGCCGAGGACACGGAGGACGGCGAGCGGGAGCCCGGCGGTGGTGCGGGTGACGCCGAGGCGCCGAGGGAGCGGCGGTGGGCCGCCGGGCACGACGTACGCCACGCCGAGTACGGGCACGGCTGGGTGCAGGGGAGCGGTCTTGGCCGGGTCACCGTGCGGTTCGAGACGCCGGACTCCGAGGTGGGGCGGGTGAGGACGTTTCGCGTGGACGATCCGGAGCTGGCGGCGGCGGAGCCGTTGCCGCTGGTGGCGGCCCGGCCCGGAGCCGCGGTGGACGGGGCCCGCCCATGAGACCGAGGAGTTCGGGGAGGGAGGGGGCCGACCGCGCCCGCCCGTGCAGGAAGCGCGCCGGCCGCCGCCACCCGTTCGGCTCAGCGGTCCGGGAGAAGAGGGTCAGGTGTCCGCGTCCTCGGTGCCCGCCAGTTTGCCGAAGTCGTGGTCGGAGGGCGGGGGTGAAGTGATGTCCAGACCGTAGTGGTGGTACAGCTGGAGTTCCTGTTCCGGGGAGAGGTGGCGTCCCACCCCGAAGTCGGGGGCGTCCTTGATCAGGGAGCGTTCGAAGGGCACGTGCAGGGTGCCCTCGACCAGTTCGCTGGGCTCCAGCGGGACGAAGGCGTCCCGGCTGAACAGGCCGGTGCGTATGGCCGCCCACTCCGGTATGCCGGTCGCGTCGTCGAGGTAGATCTCGTCGATCGTGCCGATCTTCGTCCCGTTCTGGTCGAAGGCCTTGCGGCCGATCAGGTTGCGCGGATCGATGTCGGTCTGCACGGGCCCTCCACTTGCTCGCGAATCATCCGTAAGCACTACAAAAGAGCACATCGGGTGAAGCGGCCACTCGAACGCCCGGCCATTGACCTCGCTGGTACGCTTCAAGCGGCTGCTGACCCCGTGCGGGAGAGTCCTTCGGACACCATCCGGAGGCGCCGAAGGAGCAAATCCTCCCCGGAATCTCTCAGGCCCACGTACCGCACGGACGAGGTCACTCTGGAAAGCAGAGCGGGTGTCGACGGTGTCCGCTCTCACCGACGGTGAAAGCCGGGTGCCCTTCGGGGGCCCGGTGAAGCTCTCAGGTTGAGATGACAGAGGGGGAGGCCGTCCGGGTACCCGTGCCGTGGTGCCCCCCGAAGGTCGTGTCAGACCAGGAGGCCTCCGCAATGACCGCCCACCGCATTCCTCTCTCCGAGCTCGAGTCGGGCATCCCCTTCGAGCAGCGTCACATCGGACCTGACCAGGAAGCCCGGGCCAAGATGCTCGCCCAGGTCGGATACGGCTCGCTGGACGAGCTCACCGCCGCCGCGGTCCCGGATGTGATCAAGAACGCCGACTCGCTCGCGCTGCCGGGTGCCCGTTCCGAGGCCGAGGTGCTCGCCGAGCTGCGTGCGCTCGCCAACCGCAACCAGGTGCTCGACTCCATGATCGGGCTCGGTTACTACGGCACCTTCACCCCGCCGGTCATCCTGCGCAACGTGATGGAGAACCCGTCCTGGTACACGGCCTACACGCCGTACCAGCCGGAGATCTCGCAGGGGCGCCTGGAGGCCCTGCTGAACTTCCAGACCGTGGTCGCCGAGCTCACCGGGCTGCCCACCTCCGGCGCCTCGCTGCTGGACGAGGGCACGGCCGCCGCCGAGGCGATGGCCCTGTCCCGGCGCATGGGCAGGAACAAGAAGGGTCTGTTCCTGATCGACGCGGACGCGCTGCCGCAGACGATCGCGGTGATCGAGACGCGCGCCGAGCCGACCGGCGTCGAGGTCGTCGTCGCCGACCTCAGCGACGGCATCCCCGCCGAGATCGCCGCGCGTGAGATCAACGGCGTGCTGATCCAGTACCCCGGCGCCTCCGGTGCCGTGCGGGACATCAAGCCCGTCATCGAGCAGGCCCACGAGCTCGGCGCGCTCGTCACCGTCGCCGCCGACCTGCTCGCGCTGACCCTGCTGGCCTCGCCGGGCGAGCTGGGCGCCGACATCGCGGTCGGCACCACGCAGCGCTTCGGTGTCCCCATGGGCTTCGGCGGTCCGCACGCCGGTTACATGGCCGTGCACGAGAAGTTCGCGCGCAGCCTTCCCGGGCGGCTCGTCGGTGTCTCCGTCGACGCCGACGGCAACAAGGCCTACCGGCTGGCGCTCCAGACCCGTGAGCAGCACATCCGCCGGGAGAAGGCGACCAGCAACATCTGCACCGCGCAGGTGCTGCTCGCCGTCATGGCCGGCATGTACGCCGTGTACCACGGGCCCGACGGCCTGAAGGGGATCGCCGGCCGGGTCCACCGGTACGCCACGATCCTCGCCGCCGGCCTCACCGCCGGCGGGGTCGAGGTCGTCCACGGCGCCTACTTCGACACCATCACCGCGCGCGTGCCCGGACGGGCCGCCGAGGTCGTCGCCGCGGCCCGCGCCAACGGCGTCAACCTCCACCTCGTCGACGCCGACCACGTCTCCGCCGCCTGCGACGAGACCACCGGCCGGGCCCAGCTGGCCGCCGTGTGGAGCGCCTTCGGGGTCGAGGGCGACGTCGAGGCACTGGACGCGAGCACCGCGGACGCGCTGCCGCAGGCTCTGGTGCGCGAGGGCGAGTTCCTCACCCACCCGGTCTTCCACCAGCACCGTTCCGAGACCGCGATGCTGCGCTACCTGCGCCGGCTCGCCGACCGCGACTACGCGCTGGACCGCGGCATGATCCCGCTGGGCTCCTGCACCATGAAGCTCAACGCCACGACCGAGATGGAGCCGGTCACCTGGCCCGAGTTCGGGCAGCTGCACCCCTTCGCGCCCGAGGAGCAGGCCGAGGGCTACCTCACGCTCATCCGCGAGCTGGAGGACCGTCTCGCCGAGGTCACCGGCTACGACAAGGTCAGCCTCCAGCCGAACGCCGGGTCGCAGGGCGAGCTGGCCGGACTGCTCGCGGTGCGCGGCTACCACCGCGCCAACGGCGACGAGCAGCGCACCGTCTGCCTCATCCCGTCCTCCGCGCACGGCACCAACGCGGCCAGCGCCGTGATGGCCGGGATGAAGGTGGTCGTGGTGCGGACCGCCGAGGACGGCGAGATCGACGTCGAGGACCTGCGGGCGAAGATCGAGCAGTACCGCGACGAGCTGTCGGTGCTGATGATCACGTACCCCTCGACCCACGGTGTGTTCGAGGAGCACGTGGCGGACATCTGCGCGCAGGTGCACGAGGCCGGCGGGCAGGTCTACGTCGACGGCGCCAACCTCAACGCGCTCGTCGGGCTCGCCAAGCCGGGGCACTTCGGCGGCGACGTCTCGCACCTGAACCTGCACAAGACCTTCTGCATCCCGCACGGCGGCGGCGGTCCGGGTGTCGGCCCGGTCGGTGTCCGCGCGCACCTGGCGCCGTACCTGCCGAACCACCCCATGCAGCCGAGCGCCGGGCCCGAGACGGGTGTGGGGCCGATCTCGGCGGCGCCGTGGGGCTCGGCCGGCATCCTGCCGATCTCCTGGTCGTACGTCCGGCTGATGGGCGGCGAGGGGCTCAAGCGGGCCACCCAGGTCGCCGTGCTCAGCGCCAACTACATCGCCAAGCGGCTGGAGCCGCACTTCCCGGTGCTGTACACCGGTCCGGGCGGACTGGTCGCGCACGAGTGCATCATCGACCTGCGCCCGCTGACCAAGGCGACCGGCGTCAGCGTCGACGACGTGGCCAAGCGCCTGATCGACTACGGCTTCCACGCGCCGACCATGTCCTTCCCCGTCGCCGGCACGCTGATGATCGAGCCGACGGAGTCCGAGGACCTGATCGAGCTGGACCGGTTCTGCGAGGCGATGATCGCCATTCGCGGGGAGATCGAGAAGGTCGGTTCCGGCGAGTGGGCCGCGGACGACAACCCGCTGCGCAACGCCCCGCACACCGCCGCCTCGCTGGGCGGGGCGTGGGAGCACGGCTACAGCCGCGACGAGGCCGTCTTCCCGGCCGGGGTCTCGGCGGCCGACAAGTACTGGCCGCCGGTGCGCCGGATCGACCAGGCCTTCGGTGACCGCAACCTCGTGTGCTCCTGCCCTCCGCTGGACGCCTACGAGGACTGATCCGCGGTAGCGCGTGACGGGCTCCGCCCGGGCTGTTTCCGGCCCCGGCGGAGCCCTTTCCCGTATCAGGGGGTGGCCAGGGAGATCTCGGTCGACTTGATCAGGGCCACGACGGGGGTGCCGGGGGCCAGGCCGAGTTCGGTGGCCGCGTCCGTGGTGATGGCGGAGGTGAGGTCGCCGCCGGTCGTCGTGATCCGCACGGTGGTCATGGCGCCGCCCGTGGCGACGGAGCTGACGGTGCCCGGGAGCTGGTTGCGGATCGACAGGCCCGCCACGGGGGTGGTCGCCAGGGAGACCTCCGTCGACTTCACCAGGGCCCGCACCTCGGAGCCCGTGGACAGGGAGAGCTCCTCGGCGGCCTCCCGGGTGATCGCGGCGGTGAGGTGGTGGCCTCCGGGCAGGTCCACCTTGACCGTCGCCATCACCTCGCCGGGGGTGACGGCCGCGACGGTGCCGGGCAGTTGGTTGCGGATGCTCAGGGGCATGGGGCGCCTCGCCTTCGGGCGGGATGGGGGGCGTCCCACGGTATCCGCGCGAGGGTTTTGGTCCCGGTACGCGGGGGCTTGCGTCGCCCGAGGTGTCAGGTGCGGTCGATGTGCACGTTCGTCGACTTCACCCGGGCCGTGGCCTCCATGCCGACCTCCAGGCCCAGCTCCTCGACCGCCTCGCGGGTGAGGAGGGAGACCAGCCGGTGGGGGCCCGCCTGGATCTCCACCTGAGCCGCCACGTCCCCCAGCTTGATCGCCGTGACGATGCCGGGGAAGGCGTTGCGGACGGAGGTGTACGAGGTCTCCTCGTCGGGCGAGGCGGACGTCCTGGCCAGTTCCACGGAGAACGCGGCCAGGTCCCGCCCGTCGATGAGGCGCCGGCCGCTGTCGTCGCGGTGGGTGGCCACACGGCCCGCGTCCGCCCAGCGGCGGGCGGTGTCGGGGCTGACGCCGAGGAGTCGTGCGGCCTGGCCGATGGTGTAGGACTGCATGCCGGTCACGATATTGCGTCAGCGTCAGCGTCAGTGTGTGCGGGACGCGGGCGTCGGTCCGCGCGGTCCCGGGCCGCAGCCCGTGTGGTCCCGGGCCGCAGCCCGTGTGGATCCGGGTCTTAGCCCGTGTGGATCCGGGTCTCAGCCCGTGTGGACCCGGGTCTCAGCCCGTGTGGACCCGTCGGCGGCGGCCCCGGTCCGGTTCGGCCTCGCGCAGGACCTCGCGGGTCACGGGGGCCACCTCGCCCTGCCCGAAGAGGAAGAAGCGGAGGACGTTGGCGAAGGGACTGCCCTCGGTCCACTCGAAGTAGATCTGCGGGGTGCGGCCCGTCGTGTCGCGGACGGGCAGGAGGAGGGCGGCCAGCGCGTCGGGGATGGAGGAGGACTCCAGATCACCGGTGTGAACCTGCGCGGCATCGTCGACTCGGCGAAGGCCTTCATCGTGCCGACCGTCGTGTTCGTCGGGTCGATCCTGGTGCTGATCACGGTGGGCCTCTTCCGGGCCGCGCCCGTCAGTACCGCCACGGCCGACGGACACGCCTCCGTCCTCGCCGACAACGCGACCACCGTCGGCGCGCTGCTCCTGCTGAAGGCGTTCGCCTCCGGATGCAGCGCCCTCACCCGCGTCGAGGCCATCGCCAACGCCGTCCCCTCCTTCCGCGTCCCGCGCGCGAAGTCGGCCCAGCACGCCGAGGTCGCCCTCGGCCACAACTGGGCCTTCTACGTCGTCCAGTTCGCCACCGTGGTGCTGCTGGCGCTGTCCGCCAACACCTCCCTCGGCGGCCAGCCCGTGCTGCTGAAGCTGCTCGCCCGCGACAACTACCTCCCGCACGTCTTCGCCCTCAAGGCCGACCGGCAGGTCCATCGGCACGGGGTTCTCACGCTGGCCGGTGTCTCGGCCGCGCTGATGGTGTTCTCCGGCGGCGACACCAACACCCTCGTGCCGCTCTTCGCGATCGGTGTCTTCGTCGGCTTCACCATCGCCCAGGTCGGCATGGTCCGGCACTGGCGACTGCACCGGGGTCCGGGATGGGAGGGCAAGGCGCTGCTCAACGGCTTCGGCGGGCTCCTCACCGGTGTCTCCGCGGTCGTCGTCACCGCGACCACGTTCGAGGAGGGCGCCTGGCTCGTGGTCGTCGCCCTGCCCCTGCTGGTGCCGGCCTTCGAGACCGTGCACCGCGCCTACGGCCGCATCGGCGAGCGGCTCGGTCTGGGGCAGGTGCCCGAGGCCCCGCACCGCGAGCGCGCGGTGGTGATCGTGCCGGTCTCCTCTCTGTCCCGGCTGGCCTCGGAGGCCCTCACCGCGGCCCGCTCCCTCGGCGACGAGGTCCGCGCGGTCACCGTCTGCCACCCCGACGCCGAGGACCGGGCCGCGCTGCACGCCCTGGAGCGCGCGTGGGCCGAGTGGGATCCCGGGGTGCCCCTGGTCCGGCTGGACTGCGCGCGCCGTTCCCTGGGCCGCCCCATCGCCGCCTACGTGCGTGAGGTGGGCGCCGTCGAGCCGGCCACCCGCGTCACCGTGCTGATACCGGAGACCGAGCCGGAGCACGTGTGGCAGCGGCTGCTCCGGAACCCGCGCGGCGCCGTCGTCGCCCACGCCGTGCGGCGGGAGACCGACGCGGTGATCTGCCGGCTGCGGTTCCGGCTGCGCTGAGGCGCCCGGCGCCCCTCTCCGAGCCGGAGACACCCCTCTCCGAGCCGGAGACACCCCTCTCCGAGCCGGAGACACCCCTCTCCGAGCCGGAGACGTCCCTGGTCGAGCCGGAGACGTCCCTGGTGGGTGGCCCACGCGGGGCCGTGGCCGCCCTCGGCGTCAGAGTCCCGTCAAGGCGGCGCGGTGCCCCGTAAGGGACCCGTCAACGACGGTCGTTCTCGGCCGCAGAAGCGGTTTCCTCTAACCGTTCCTGTTCCACCGAACCTCACACTCCAGGAGTTCACGATGGCCGATCTGGCCTTCGTCGTCACCACGATCGCGGCTGTCGCGCTGGTGGTCCTCGTCGCCAAGGGGGTGGCGAAGCTGTGACTGCCGAGAACATCGTCGGCCTCGTGGTCGCCGCCGCCCTGCTGGGCTATCTCGTCCTCGCCCTTGTCTTCCCGGAGAGGTTCTGAGAGCGGCCATGGGTCCCGTACTCGCCGGCGTCCTCCAGCTGCTCGCTCTCATAGCGGCGCTGGCCCTCGCCTACGTTCCCCTTGGCAACTACATCGCCAAGGTCTACACCTCCGAGAAGCACTGGCGTGTGGAGAGGTGGATCTACCAGGGGATCGGAGCCGACCCCGACACCGAGATGCGCTGGCCCGCGTACCTGCGCGGCGTCCTCGCCTTCTCCGTGGTCGGCATCCTCTTCCTCTACGGACTCCAGCGGCTCCAGGGTGTCCTGCCCGGCTCGCTGGGCTTTTCCTCGATCGACCCGGACCAGGCGTTCAACACCGCCGTGTCGTTCGTGACCAACACCAACTGGCAGTCGTACTACGGCGAACAGGCCATGGGCCACGTCGTGCAGACCGCCGGTCTCGCCGTGCAGAACTTCGTCTCCGCGGCCGTCGGCATCGCGGTCGCCGTCGCCCTCGTCCGGGGCTTCGCCCGATCCCGCACCGGTGAGCTGGGCAACTTCTGGGCCGACCTGGTGCGCGGCACCGTCCGGATCCTCGTGCCCCTCGCGGCCGTGGCCGCGGTCGTGCTGGTCGCCTGCGGCGTCATCCAGAACTTCTCCGGCATCCACGAGGTCGGCCAGTTCATGGGCGGCACGCAGGAGTGGAACGGCGGAGCGGTCGCCTCCCAGGAGGCCATCAAGGAGCTGGGTACCAACGGCGGCGGCTACTTCAACGCCAACAGCGCCCACCCCTTCGAGAACCCCACCCCGTTCTCCAACCTCTTCGAGATCTTCCTGATCCTCGTCATCCCGTTCTCCCTGACCCGCGCCTTCGGCGTGATGGTCGGCTCGGTGAGGCAGGGGTACGCGATCCTCGCCACGATGGGCACCGTCTGGCTCGGTTTCGTCGGCCTGATGATGTGGACCGAGTTCGCCCACCACGGCCCGGCCTTCGAGCTGGCGAACGGGGCGATGGAGGGCAAGGAGCTGCGCTTCGGGGTCGGCGCCTCGTCGGTCTTCGCGACCTCCACGACCCTCACCTCGACCGGCGCGGTGGACTCCTTCCACTCCTCCTTCACGGGCCTCGGCGGCGGTATCACCATGCTCGGCATGATGCTGGGCGAGATCGCGCCCGGCGGCGTCGGCTCCGGCCTCTACGGCATGCTGATCATGGCGATTATCGCGGTGTTCATCGCCGGTCTGATGGTCGGCCGGACGCCCGAGTACCTGGGCAAGAAGATCGGCACCCGCGAGATCAAGCTGGCGGCCTGCTACATCCTCGTCACCCCGGCGCTGGTGCTGGTCTTCACCGCCTTCGCGATGGCGCTGCCCACCCCGGCGAACTCGATGACCAACAGCGGGGCGCACGGATTCTCCGAGATCCTCTACGCCTATACGTCCGCCTCGAACAACAACGGCTCGGCCTTCGCCGGTCTGAACGCGGACACGCAGTGGTTCAACAGCACCCTCGGCCTGTGCATGCTCTTCGGCCGCTTCCTGCCGATGGTGTTCGTCCTGGCCCTGGCCGGCTCGCTCGCCGAGCAGAAGCCGGTTCCGGTGACCGCGGGCACGCTGCGTACCGAGAAGCCGCTGTTCACCGGTCTGCTGGTGGGAGCGATCCTCATCATCACCGGTCTCACCTACTTCCCGGCCCTCGCGCTGGGTCCGCTCGCCGAAGGGCTGGCGTGATGACCACCGACGTACAGAAGCAGGACTCCATGTCCACTCCCACCCTGGCGCCGCACCCTGACGCGCCCACCGGGCACAAAACGCCCGAGGGCCGTGTCGGCGCGGGTCTGTTCGACCCCAAGCAGCTGATCAAGTCGCTGCCGGACGCCTTCCGCAAGCTCGACCCGCGGATCATGATCAAGTCCCCCGTGATGTTCGTGGTCCTCGTCGGCTCCGTGCTGACGACCCTGTTCTCCTTCAAGGACCCGGGGGACTGGTTCGGCTGGACGATCAGCGCCTGGCTGTGGCTGACCGTGATCTTCGCCAACCTGGCCGAGGCGGTCGCCGAGGGCCGCGGCAAGGCCCAGGCGGACACCCTGCGCAAGGCCAAGACCGACACCGTGGCCCGCAAGGCCGACGGCACCGTCGTCGCCGGCACCGAGCTGACGACAGGCGACCTGGTCGTCTGCGAGGCCGGCGACGTCATCCCCGGCGACGGTGACGTGATCGAGGGCGTCGCCTCCGTCGACGAGTCGGCGATCACCGGTGAGTCGGCGCCCGTCATCCGGGAGTCCGGCGGCGACCGCTCCGCCGTCACCGGCGGCACCAAGGTCCTCTCCGACCGCATCGTCATCAGGATCACGACGAAGCCGGGCGAGACCTTCATCGACCGGATGATCAACCTGGTCGAGGGCGCGGCCCGGCAGAAGACACCGAACGAGATCGCCCTGAACATCCTGCTGGCCTCGCTCACGATCGTCTTCCTGCTGGCCGTCGCCACCCTGCCGCCGTTCGCGAACCACGCGGGCACCGACCTGACCATGGTCGTGCTGGTGGCGCTGCTGGTCTGCCTCATCCCGACCACCATCGGCGCACTGCTCTCCGCCATCGGCATCGCGGGCATGGACCGGCTGGTCCAGCGCAACGTGCTGGCGATGTCCGGGCGCGCGGTCGAGGCCGCCGGTGACGTCTCCACCCTGCTCCTCGACAAGACCGGCACCATCACCCTCGGCAACCGCCAGGCCGCCGAGTTCGTCCCGGTGTGCGGGACCACGGAGGCCGAACTGGCCGACGCCGCGCAGCTCTCCTCGCTGGCCGACGAGACCCCCGAGGGACGCTCCGTCGTCGTGCTGGCCAAGCAGAAGTACGGCCTGCGCGAGCGGCACCAGGGCGAGCTGGCCGGCGCCACCTGGACGGCCTTCACCGCCCAGACCCGCATGTCCGGCGTGGACGTCGACGGACGCATGATCCGCAAGGGCGCGGCCGGTTCGGTCATCGCCTGGGTCGAGGAGCGGGGCGGCCGGGTCGCGGACGACGCGGACGGGCTCGCCGACCGGATCGCCGAGGCCGGCGGAACTCCGCTGCTCGTCGCCGTCGAGGACGCCGAGGGCGCCCGGGTACTCGGTGTCATCCACCTCAAGGACGTCGTCAAGGACGGCATGCGGGAGCGGTTCGACGAACTGCGCCGCATGGGCATCAGGACCGTCATGATCACGGGCGACAACCCGCTGACCGCCAAGGCGATCGCCGAGGAGGCGGGCGTCGACGACTTCCTCGCGGAGGCGACTCCCGAGGACAAGATGGCGCTCATCAAGCGGGAGCAGGCCGGCGGCAAGCTGGTCGCGATGACCGGCGACGGCACGAACGACGCCCCCGCGCTCGCGCAGGCGGACGTCGGCGTGGCGATGAACACCGGTACGTCGGCCGCCAAGGAGGCCGGCAACATGGTCGACCTCGACTCCAACCCGACCAAGCTGATCGAGATCGTCGAGATCGGCAAGCAGTTGCTGATCACGCGCGGCGCGCTGACCACGTTCTCCATCGCCAACGACGTCGCGAAGTACTTCGCGATCATCCCGGCGCTGTTCGCGGCGGTCTACCCGGGCCTGGACAAGCTCAACATCATGAACCTGTCCTCGCCCGACTCCGCGATCCTGTCGGCCGTCATCTTCAACGCGCTGATCATCATCGCCCTGGTGCCGCTCGCTCTGAAGGGCGTCCAGTACCGGCCGGTGAGCGCGGACCGGATGCTCCGCCGCAACCTCGGGATCTACGGCCTCGGCGGGCTGATCGCGCCCTTCATCGGCATCAAGGCCATCGACCTGATCATCTCCCTCATCCCCGGAATCGGCTGACGCGATGAACAACTCAGTGACCAACACGGCCCGAGTGCTCGGGGCGGGCCTGCGCGCCCTCCTCGTGCTGACCCTGGTGACGGGCGTCGTCTACCCGCTCGTCGTCACCGGCATCGCGCAGGGGCTGTTCAACAACAGTGCGAACGGCTCCGAGATCGAGGCGGACGGCGAGGTCGTCGGCTCCTCCCTGATCGGGCAGGCGTACAACCTGCCGCTGAAGGAGGGGCAGGAGACCCCCGAGCCCGACCTGAAGTGGTTCCAGGGCCGCCCGCAGAACGGTCTCGGCACCAACGGCGTCAACACCCAGTACGCGCTGATCCTCTCGGGCGCGACCAACCGGTCGGGCGACAACCAGGAACTGGTCCAGTGGGTCAAGGACGCCAAGGCCGCCGTCGTCAAGGACAACTCCACCGCCGACCACCGGGTCGAGCCGTCCCAGGTGCCCGCCGACGCGGTGACCTCCTCCGGCTCCGGCCTCGACCCGGACATCTCCCCGGCCTACGCGGACCTCCAGGTCCACCGGGTCGCCGAGAAGAACGGTCTGACGCCCGGCCAGGTGCAGAACCTCGTCGACGAGCACACCGAGGGCCGAACGCTCGGCTTCATGGGCGAGCCCCGGGTGAACGTCCTCGAACTGAACATCGCCCTCAAGGAACTCGTGGCGAAGAGCTGATGGCGTTGTCCGACCCGAACGGGAGTCGGCGGGGCCGGGACTGCACAGCCCCGGACCCGCCGACTCCCGCTGTCATCAAGTCCGCAGACCTCGGTACGACCGGAAAGGCGCTCCCCCGATGACCCGCGTGCTGGTCGTGGAAGACGACCCCCAGCTCGTCCGGGCGCTCGTGATCACCATGCGGGCCCGCCGGTACGAAGTGGACGCGGCCCCCGACGGCGCCACGGCGCTCCGGCTCGCGGTCGCGCGGCAGCCGGACGTCGTCATGCTGGACCTGGGCCTGCCCGACATGGACGGCGTCGACGTCATCAGGGCCCTGCGCGGCTGGAGCCGCGTCCCGGTCCTCGTCCTGTCCGCCCGGCAGGGGGCCGAGGAGAAGGTCGCCGCACTCGACGCCGGCGCCGACGACTACGTCACCAAGCCGTTCAGCATGGACGAACTGCTGGCCCGGCTGCGGGCGGCGGTCCGGCGCACCGAGGAGCTGCCGGTACGGGCGGAGGCGACCAAGGTGGAGACGGACGCGTTCACCATCGACCTGCTCGCCAAGAAGGCCGTCCGTCAGGGACGCGACGTGCGTCTGACCCCGACGGAGTGGCAGCTTCTGGAGATCCTGGTGACCCACCCCGGACGGCTCGTCACACAGAAGCAGCTGCTCCAGGAGGTCTGGGGGGTCACGCGCAGCGGCAAGACCCACTATCTGCGGGTCTACATGGCCCAGTTGAGGCGCAAGCTCGAAGCGGACCCAGCACACCCCCGCTATCTGATCACCGAGCCCGGTATGGGCTACCGCTTCGAAGGATGAACGCGGGGTCGTGCCGAGTGCCCCGGGCGCCCGGCACGACCTCCGTCGCGCGGTCTTGCTGAGCCGGGGGACCCCTCCTACAGTCCGCTCCGTAATGTTCGTCGAAGGGACCGAATGTTTCGACCGGTCTCCGGAAGGACTGACCCATGCGGACGTACGACAACCCCGTGCTCCCCGGCTTCCACCCCGACCCCAGCGTGTGCCGCGTCGGCGAGGACTACTACCTGGTCTGTTCCAGCTTCGAGTACTTCCCCGCCGTTCCCGTCTTCCACAGCCGGGACCTCGTCCACTGGCGGCAGATCGGCAACGTCCTCGACCGCGCCGGGCAGTTCGAGGTCCCCCGGGGCCTGAACGTCTCCGACGGGATCTACGCCCCGACCATCCGTCACCACGACGGCCGCTTCTACGTCATCACCACCAACGTCGGCGCTGGAGGCAACTTCGTCGTCACCGCCGAGCGGCCCGAGGGACCCTGGTCCGACCCGGTCCGGATCGACCTGCCCGGTATCGACCCCGACCTGGCCTGGGACGAGGACGGCACCTGCTGGAGCGCGGTCGCCGGGGTCGGACTCGCCCGCGTGGACCCCGACGCGGGCAAGGTGCTCGAAGGGCCGCACCCGGTGTGGTCCGGTACCGGCATGGCCGACCCGGAGGGGCCGCACCTCTACCGCATCGGCGACTGGTGGTACCTGCTGGTCTCCGAGGGCGGCACCGCCGAGGGGCACAGCGTGTCGGTCGCCCGCGCCCGCTCGCCCCGCGGGCCCTTCGAACCCGCCCCGCACAACCCGGTGGTGTCCAACCGCAGCACCGGACTGCCCGTCCGCTGCACCGGGCACGCGGACCTGGTCCAGGCGGCCGACGGCACCTGGTGGGCGGTGCTGCTGGGGACCCGCCCGCGCGGGTTCTTCCCGCGGTTCCACGTCCTGGGCCGGGAGACCTTCCTGGTCCCGGTGGAGTGGTCCGAGGGCTGGCCGTACATCGGCACGGTGGCGGAGCGGTACCCGGCTCCCGCAGCCTTCAGCCAGTTCCCGGCGGAACCGGCCCGGGACGACTTCGACGGCCCGGCCCTCGCCCCGTGCTACCTCTCCCCGCGCGGCCGGCCCGACGGGTCGTGGTCCCTGCGGGAACGGCCCGGCCGGCTCACCCTGCACGCCGCGGGCGACAGCCTCGACCGGCCGGGGTGCACCTTCGTCGGCCGCCGGCAGACCGACCACGACTGCCGGGTGGCGGCCGCGGTCGAGACCGGCCCCGGCGGCCGAGCCGGCCTGTCCGTCCGGATGGACGAGGCCCACCACTACGAGATCGAGGCCTCCGAGGGGGCGGCCGAGGTGTGGGCCCGCATCGGCCCGCTCCGCCGTCGCGTCGCCCGGCTCGCCGTCCCGGGCGGCCCGCTCACCCTGGCCGTGGAGTGCCGCACGGACGACGCGCCGCCGCCCGCGCGCGGTGTCCGCCCCGGCGGGCCCGACACGATCGCCTTCTCGGTCGAAAGCCCCGAAGGGGCGGTGACCCTGGCCGAACTCGACGGCCGCTATCTCTCCACCCAGGTGGCGGGCGGCTTCACCGGCAGGGTGATCGGCATGTACGTCACCGAAGGCAGCGCAGCCTTCGACTGGTTCGAGTACCGGGGACGCGGCTCCACGGCCCGCTGATCACAACTCCCCCTCGCGCTCCGACGGTTCGGCGGCGGATTCCCCGTGTACGAGGGGTTGCCACCCGTCCGGAGCTGTCTCTAGGGTGCGGCAGCAGCGAAGATTTCTGGATTCTGACCGAAACTTTCGAAATCCCTCGTGGGCGGAGTGGACGCGCCGTCCCGGACTCAAGGAGCGCATGATGGGCGACCCGGCACTGTCCCGCCGCGGCTTCCTGGCGGCCTCCGCCGCTGCCGGTCTGAGCATGACGGCACTGAGCGGCTGCGGCGGCGACTCGGACGGAGGGTCGTCCGACGGCACGACCACCATCGAGTGGTGGAACATCTCCACCACACAGCCCACGAAGGACGTGTGGGCGGGCCTGGCGCGGAAGTTCGAGGCCCAGAACCCCAAGGTCAAGGTGAAGATCGTCCAGTTGGAGAACGACGCCTACAAATCGAAGATGACGGCGCTGACCGCCTCCGGTGAACTCCCGGACATCTTCCACACCTGGGGCGGCGGTGTCCTGCGGCAGCAGGTCGACGCCGGCCTCGTCGAGGACCTCACGGGCCGCACGCAGGACTGGTCGGAAGGACTGCTGCCGGTCGCCAAGGAGCCCTACCTGCTCGACGAGAAGCTCTACGGCGTCCCCTTCGACATCGGGATGATCGGCTTCTGGTACAACAAGGCCCTCTTCAAGAAGGCCGGCATCAGCGCGCCCCCGGCCACCTGGACCGCCGTCCTGGAAGCGGTCGAACGGCTGAAGTCCGCCGGGATCACCCCCCTCGCCCTCGCGGGCAAGGAGAAGTGGCCCGGCATGTACTACTGGTCCTACCTCGCGATGCGCACCGCCGGAGTGGACGCCCTGCGCAAGGCCGACGAGGACAAGGACTTCACCTCCCCCGGGCTCGTCCAGGCGGGCGAGCACCTGAAGGAACTCGTCGAACTGGAGCCGTTCCAGAAGGGGTTCCTCGGCGCCTCCTACTCCGGCCCCACGGGACAGGCGGCCACCGTCGGCAACGGCAAGGCCGCGATGGAACTCATGGGCCAGTGGGCGCCCGTCGTCCAGGCCGACGCGGGCAAGGGCCTCGGCGACGACCTCGGCTTCTTCCCCTTCCCCGCCGTCGAGGGCGGACAGGGAGCGATCACCGAGGTGTTCGGCGGGGGCGGCGGCCACGCCCTGCGCAGCGGCGCCCCGCAGGCGGCCGTGGACTTCCTGAAGTTCTTCGCCTCGGAGGCGACCGACCTGGAACTGGTCGAGAAGACCGGCGTGCTCCCCGTCGTCCCGGCCGCCGAGAGCGCCATCGCGGACCCCAACATCAAGGCCGTGCAGAAGGAACTGACCGCCGCCACCGGCTTCCAGCTCTACCTCGACCAGGCGTACGCGCCCGCCGTCGGCCAGGAGGTCAACGACAGCGTGGGAGCGCTGATAGCCGGGTCCAAGTCGCCGGAGCAGGTCGGCGAGTCGATCACCGGCGTCGCGAAGCAGGAGCAGTAGCCGCCGATGACGTCCACCTTCCTCCCGGACAAGCGGACCGGTCCGGACCCGGAACCCCCGCCCCCGACCGCAGCGGCGGACCGGGAGCGGGCCCGGCGGCGGGCCCTCGACTGGCTCACCGCGGTCTCCTTCCAGGTGCCCGCCCTGGTCCTGTTCGGCGTCCTGGTGCTGCTGCCGATCCTGTTCGCGCTGTACGCCGCCTTCTTCCGGTGGGGCGGCTTCGGCATGCCCTCCGACTACATCGGCGTCGACAACTTCACCCGGCTCCTCGACGACCCGGTCTTCCTCGGCGACCTCTGGCGCTGTCTGGTGCTGGTCGTGCTCTCGCTGGCGCTGCAACTGCCGTTCGCGCTCGCCATGGCCGTCGCGCTCAACCAGCGGATGCGCGGCCGCGCTGTGTACCGGATGCTCTTCTTCGCGCCGTACGTGCTCTCCGAGGCGATCACCGGCGTGCTGTTCAGCATGATCTTCGCGCCGGGCGAGGGCCTCGCCGACCACGTCCTCGGCGGGATCGGCCTGGACGGTCTGGGCGGTGAGTGGTTCGCCGACCCGGACATGGTGATGGCCACCCTGTTCCTCGTCATGACCTGGAAGTACTTCGGCTTCCACATGATGCTGTACCTGGCCGGACTCCAGGCCATCCCGAAGGAGTTGCACGAGGCCGCGCTGATCGACGGCGCCGGTCCCTGGCAGCGGTTCCGCAACGTCACCCTGCCGCTGCTCGCGCCGACCCTGCGGATCAGCGTCTTCCTCTCCGTCATCGGGGCGATCCAGCTCTTCGACCTGGTCTGGGTGGTCACCGCGGGCGGCCCCGACCACCACTCCGAGACCATGGCCGTGACCATGTTCCAGTACGGCTTCAAGCGCTACCAGGTCGGTTACGCCGGCGCGATCAGCGTGGCCATGTTCGCCATCAGCCTCGTCTTCGCCCTCGCCTACCAGCGGTTCGTGCTCCGCCGGGACCTGGAGGGCGCGACCACCACCATGCGGGGAGGCGTCAAGTGACGGTCCGGCCCAAGACCCGTGGACGCGGTCTGCCGCTGCATCTCGTTCTGATCGCGGTCGGCGCGCTGATGGGCGTACCCCTGCTCTACGCGGTCATCTCCGGCTTCAAGTCCACCGACCAGCTCTCCCGCAACCCCATCGGGCTGCCCGACCCCTGGGTGACCGGGAACTACACCGGCATCCTCGCCTCCGGCGACTTCTGGCGGCTGGTCGGCAACAGCACCCTGATCGCGGTGGCCACCACGGTCCTGGTGGTGGCGGCCTCGGCGCTGGCCGCGTTCTCCTTCGCGCGGTTCGCCTTCCGCGGCCGGGAGTGGCTGTTCACGCTGTTCACGATGGGGCTGATGTTCCCCTTCGCGGTGGCGGCGCTGCCGCTGTTCCTGCTGCTGCGCTCGATGAACCTGCTCGACAACCCGCTCGGCGTGATCCTGCCGCAGGCGGCGTTCGGGCTGCCGATGACCATCATCATCCTGCGCGGCTTCTTCCGGCAGATCCCCGGTGAGCTGGAGGAGGCCGCCACCCTCGACGGCTGCGGCCCGCTCGGCTTCTTCTGGCGGGTGCTGCTGCCCATGGCGCGGCCCGCGCTCGGCACGGTGTCCGTCCTCGCCGTGGTCACCAGCTGGAACAACTTCTTCCTGCCGCTGCTCGTCTTCAACGAGCCGACCTGGTGGACGATCCCGATCGGCGTGCAGCAGTTCCAGGGCCAGTACTCGCAGGACGTGGCCCGTGTCTTCGCGTACCTCGTCCTCGCCATGGTCCCGGCCCTGGCCTTCTACTCCGTCGCCGAGCGCCAGCTCGTCGGCGGCCTCACCGCCGGCGCGACGAAGGGATGACCCGCGCCGGCGGACGTACGGCTCACCCACACCCCCTTCGTTCGTGAGGAGTCGCACCATGCGCAGGAACCGCCTCAGACTCGCCGGCCTGCTCGCCGCGGTCCTGGTCGCCGTCACCGCCCCGGCCGCCGAGGCCCGTCCCGAACCGCCCACCCTCGCCGACCTGGCCCAGCGGCACGGCCGCTACTTCGGCAGCGCCACCGACAACCCGGAGCTGACCGACGCCCCCTACACGGCCCTGCTCGGCAGCGAGTTCGACCAGATCACCCCCGGCAACGGCATGAAGTGGTACGCCACCGAGCCCCAGCAAGGCGTCTTCGACTTCTCCCAGGGCGACGAGATCGTCGACCTCGCCCGCGCCAACCACCAGAAGGTGCGCGGGCACACCCTGGTCTGGCACAGCCAACTGCCCGGCTGGCTCAGCGACCGGGAGTGGACGGCGGACGAACTGCGGGCCGTGCTGAAGAAGCACATCCAGACCGAGGTGCGGCACTACCGCGGCAAGGTCTTCGCCTGGGACGTGGTCAACGAGGCCTTCAACGAGGACGGCACCTACCGCGAGACGGTCTTCTACAGGACCCTCGGCCCCGGCTACATCGCCGACGCGCTGCGCTGGGCCCACCAGGCCGACCCCCGCGTGAAGCTCTACCTCAACGACTACAACATCGAGTCGATCGGCCCCAAGAGCGACGCCTACTACCGCCTCGCGCAGGAGCTGAGGGCGCAGGGCGTCCCGTTGCACGGCATCGGTCTACAGGCCCATCTCGCCCTCCAGTACGGCTATCCGGCCACGCTGGAGGACAATCTGCGCCGGTTCTCCCGGCTGGGCCTGGACACCGCGCTCAGCGAGGTCGACATCCGCATGTACGTACCGGCGGACGAGGCGAAGCTGGCGACGCAGGCCGCCTGGTACCGGGATCTGACCGAGGCGTGCCTCGCGGTGCGGCGGTGCGTGGGCATCACGCTCTGGGACTACACGGACAAATACTCGTGGATCCCGGCCTTCTTCGAGGGCGAGGGGGCGGCCCTGCCGTGGGACGAGCAGCTGCGTCCGAAGCCGGCGTACTACGCGATCCGGGAGGCGCTGAAGTAGCCGGAACCCCAGCACGCACGGGGGACTACGGGGAGTGACCGGTGCCGGACACGCGTCGGGGCCGGTGCGCGGATCTGGTCCGCGGGCCGGCCCCCTGGATCTCCGGGCGGTCGGCGGACCGCCCGGCCGCGGTCAGGCCGCGGTCATCACCTGGCCGGTGCCCAACGGGCGGTGCGGGGCGATGATCTGACCGTCGGGCAGGAGCTCACCGGTGTCCTCGAAGTGCAGAACGCCGTTGCACAGCAGGCTCCAGCCCTGTTCCGGGTGGTGCGCCACGAGGCGGGCGGACTCCCGGTCGGCGGAGTCTGCGGAAGGACACGGTGTCTGGTGCTGGCACATGGGTGGGATCTTTCGCTCTGTCGTGGTGTTCATGGCCGCCCCCGTTGCGACAAGTGGTTCGAACCCAGTGTTGCCCCACGGGCGTCGATCCGCAGGGATTTCGGTGCACCGCTTCTCACAGGTTGATGACGCGTCACCCGCGCGGACGGTTCAGCCCAACTGCACTGTCAATTCGGATGGTTCAGGGGGGCCGGATCGGGCTAGTCCATGCAGGTCGGCGGCTCTTGGGAGCGCGTCCTTGCTCGTACGAGCGGGCCAGGGTCGCACACGGCGCCGTACCCCGCGACCGGTGTTCCGGTGGCGGGGTACGGGGCTCGGGGCGGGGGTGAGGGTCGGCCGTTCAGGCGGGGGAGCCGAGCAGCGGGGCCGGGGTCGGGGTCACGCGATGGGTCAGTACCGGCAGCAGATCGGCGGCCCGGTGCGGGCGGTGGGCCGCGATCCCGGGCGGCGCGGGCGCCAGCGGGACGAGGAGGTCCGTGGGCTCGGGGTTCCCGGTCTCGGGGTCGGCCGCGCAGTCGCCGTGCAGCCACAGGGTGAGCATGTACAGGCTCGGGAAGGACAGCAGCCGGGGCTGGTACTCCTGCGGCATGGTCTCGGCCTGGCGCAGCGCTCGCTCGGTGGAGGCGATGTAGGGGCCCTCGAAGAAGTGCGAGAAGGCCCAGCCGTCGGGGGTGAGCCGGGTCTCCGCCGCGGCGACGGCCCGGTCGCCGCAGCGGATCAGGAACCGCCATCCGGCGAGCCGGGTGACGGCGGGTCCGGTGGCGGTGATGCCGTCCAGGACGTGCACCGGGAGGGGCAGTTCGGGGGTCGCGGGCGCCTGAGCGGCACGCAGGGACGGCGTTCGGGCCTCGCGGACCGCGGTGGGTGACCCGAGTGCGGTGAGGACGGAGCGAAGTGCGGGCGTGGGAGCCGGGGGGACATGCAGCGGCATGGTGGGTCGCCTCTCATTCGACAGGCACGGTGGCGCGAGGGCGTGGCGGACGGCGCTGTCAGCTCGCGGGGGGTGGCGAGGGCAGGGGCCGAGGTCTGGATGCGTGGGTGTGCGTCAGGCCTGCCGCAGTCCATCCCTGTGGCAGGTTCTCCGACCGGGCGCCAACCTTCTGCCTTGTCCGCGGAGTTTATACGACAAGTGTTCAGTGAGTGTTTCGTCTACACCTTTGCGGTGCACTCGGCAAGGGTGTATTCGGACGACGATCCGCGGTAATCATCCCGATTCCGGATGGGGTGCGAGGCCTTGACCTCGGTGAATGCGCGTGGAGCGGTCGGCCCATTGTCGTCGGCGTTTTTCACGAGTTCGTCAAGGCGCCGAAACTGCGTACTGCCCCATGCCTGGCGAATGTGCCGCCGGTCACGTGCGACAGCCTAGCGGGCCGCGAGTCGGTCCGGGGACGTTATCGATCGCTCCTGCGGGGCATCATCCAAGCTGACCCGGGACACGGCGGCCGGACGCACGGCCCGCCCAGACGAGGACAGGAGGGACTCCGATGGGGGAGAAGGTCGTGGCAGGGCGGTTCGATCCGTCCGACCGCCAGCGCTACCGCGACAAGCTCCGGAAGTGTCTGGTGGGTCTGGAGCGGCTGCTGGCCGAGAAGCGGTTCGACCGCCCGAAGAACCTCATGGGGCTCGAGATCGAATTGAATCTCGCCGGAGCCGACGGCATGCCGAGAATGTTGAATGCACAGGTTCTCGAGCGGATCGCGAGCCGGGATTTCCAAACAGAACTGGCCATGTTCAACCTGGAAGTCAACATAGCCCCACACCGGCTGGGCGGGCGGGTATTCGACCAGTTGGAGGAGGAGCTTCTCACCTCACTGGCATATGCCCACCGAAAAGCCGGGGAACTCGATGCCGGAATCATGATGATCGGCATTCTGCCGACCCTCGACCGGGACGACCTGGTCTCGTCCAACCTTTCCGACGTCGACCGCTACACCTTGCTCAACGATCAGATCGTCGCCGCCCGCGGCGAGGACTTCGTGCTCGACATCCAGGGCGTGGAACACCTCACCTGCACCTCGAAGTCGATAGCGCCCGAGGCCGCCTGCACCTCGGTCCAACTCCACCTCCAGGTCACGCCGGGCCGCTTCGCCGACGTGTGGAACGCGGCGCAGGCCGTCGCCGCCGCCCAGATCGCGGTCGGCGCCAACTCGCCGTTCCTGTTCGGCCGGGAGCTGTGGAGCGAGTCGCGGCCGCCGCTCTTCCAGCAGTCCACCGACACCCGGCCGCCCGAACTCCAGGCCCAGGGGGTGCGCCCGCGCACCTGGTTCGGGGAGCGCTGGATCACCTCCGCGTACGACCTCTTCGAGGAGAACCTGCGCTACTACCCCGCGCTGCTGCCGATCTGCGACGACGAGGACCCGCTGAGGGTGCTCGACGAGGGAGGCGTCCCCTCGCTCGCCGAACTCGTCCTGCACAACGGCACGGTGTACCGCTGGAACCGCCCGGTCTACGGCATCGCGGACGGCGTCCCGCACCTGCGGGTCGAGAACCGCGTCCTGCCCGCCGGCCCCACCGTCACCGACGTCGTCGCCAACGCGGCCTTCTACTACGGCGTCGTCCGCGCCCTCGCCGAGGAGTCCCGCCCGGTGTGGACCCGGATGCCGTTCGAGGCGGCCGCCGCCAACTTCGACGCCGCCTGTCGGCACGGCATCGACGCCCGCCTCCAGTGGCCCCGGCGCGGACGCCACGGCGGTACCACGGAAGTGGACGCCACCACCCTCGTACGGGACGAACTGCTGCCGCTGGCGGCGGCCGGTCTGGACGCATGGGGTGTCGAACCCGTCGACCGGGATCTGTACCTGGGCGTCATCGAGGAGCGCTGCCGACGGCGGACCAACGGCGCCGCCTGGCAGTCCGCCACCTTCCACCGGGGCCTGGAGCAGGGGCTGTCCCGGGACGCCGCGCTGGCCGCCACGACCCGCCGCTACTGCGAGCTGATGCACGTGGGCGAGCCGGTGCACACCTGGCCGGTGGGACTGCCGGAACCGGTTCCGCTGGGCTGAGGAGCGCCGGACCGGGGGGCGCCGCCGCTCGCTCCATACTGATCGGGCAAGCTGTGACGTCCGATGACGGTGGTGCCCCTGGGAGGCAGTGTGCAGGCGGAGGCGGGTCCCGTTCCCGGTTCGTTCCCGCAGGAGGGGCCCTCGCGCCGGATCCTGAGGGACGAGACGCTGCTGGTGCTGGCGCTCTCGCTGGGGGCGAGCGGGGTCTCGGCCCTGATCAGTTTCATCGGCTCGGTCACCCGCCCCGGGGGCCTGAAGGACCAGGCGGCCACCCTCAACGCCTCCGCGGCGCCGGGCCGTCCCTGGCTGGACCTGGCCTGGCAGCTGTTCGGGATCACCACCTCGCTGGTCCCCGTGCTCCTCGTCGCGCACTTCCTGCTGCGCGAGGGCAGCGGACTGCGCGACCTCGGCTTCGACCGCACCCGCCCCTGGCCCGACCTGGGCCGGGGCGCGGCGATCGCCGCGGTGATCGGCAGCACCGGCATCGCCTTCTACCTCGCCGCCCGGGGCCTGGGCTTCAACCTGACGGTCGTCCCCGAGGCGCTGCCCGAGGTGTGGTGGAAGTACCCGGTGCTGATCCTCTCGGCGCTGCAGAACGCGATCCTCGAAGAGGTCATCGTCGTCGGCTACCTGCTGCGCAGACTGCAGCAGTTGGGCTGGTCGCCGGGTGCCGCGATGGCGGCCAGTTCGGTGCTGCGCGGCTCCTACCACCTGTACCAGGGCATCGGCGGGTTCATCGGCAACCTGGTGATGGGCGTCGTCTTCGTCTACCTCTACCGCCGCTGGGGCCGGGTGGGCCCGCTGGTCGTGGCGCACTCGCTGCTCGACATCGGCGCCTTCGTCGGGTACGCCCTGCTCGCGGGCAAGGTGGACTGGCTGCCCACGGCCTGACCGGGCCGTACGGCGGGGCGCCGGACCCGCCGCCCGGTGCTCATCCGACCAGCAGCTCCCCGTCGATCACCGTGACCGCGCGTCCGCCCAGCAGGGTGCGGTCGCCGCGCGCCTCGGTACGGACGGCACCGGAGCGCGCGGACGCCTGGAGCCCTGTCAGCGCGGGGCGGCCGAGGCGTTCGGACCAGAACGGGGCCAGCGCCGTGTGCGCGCTGCCGGTGACCGGGTCCTCGTCGATGCCGATGTTCGGGAAGAAGCAGCGCGAGACGTAGTCGTACCCCTGGGAGGGGTCCTCGGCGCGGGCGGTGGCGATCACACCGCGCTCGGAGAACGCGCCGAGGGACCTGAGGTCGGGTGCCAGGGCGCGCACGGTCTTCTCGTCGGGCAGTTCCAGCAGCAGATCACCCACGTTCGGGCCGGTGTCGAACGCGCACAGCGGCAGCGCGCCCAGCGCCTCGGCGACCCCGTCCGGAACCTCGGCCGCGGTGAGCGGCGCCGTCGGGAAGTCGAGCACGAACGACCCGTCCTCCTGCGGCGAGGCGACCAGGACGCCGCTGCGCGTGGCGAACCGCACCGGGCCCTCGTGCGCCCCGGTGGTGCGCAGCACGTGGGCGGTGGCGAGGGTCGCGTGACCGCACAGCGCGACCTCGGCGGCGGGTGTGAACCAGCGCAGCGCCCAGTCGGCCGTCGGGTCGCCGGTCAGGGGGTGGGCGAACGCGGTCTCGGCGTGGTTGACCTCCAGGGCGACGTTCTGGAGCCAGTCGTCGGCCGGGAAGGCGTCGAGGAGCAGGACCCCGGCGGGGTTCCCGCTGAACGGGCGGTCGGTGAAGGCGTCGACGATTCGGATGCGCATGGCACGACGGTAGAGGGGTGCCGGGGGCGCGGGCCAAGGCCAATTCCGGGGCGCTGGACCGACCCGGCCGCGCGGGTCCGCCCGAAACAGGGGCTTGCCGTAAGAATAGTTCCGATATATCGTTGACGCATCGCGACAGATCAACGATGGAATGGAGTGATTGCGATGCGTTCCCATGGATTCGAACGTGGACACGGTGGTGCCGGTCGTCAGGGCCGGGGCGGTTTCGACGGTCGGCGTGGTGCCTTCGGGCCCTTCGGGCCGGGCGGTCCCGGTTTCGGGGGCCCGGGCTTCGGCGGCGGACCCGGATTCGGTCCGGGGCCCTGGGGGCCCAGGGGTCGGGGCGGCGGACGGGGGAGGGCGCGGCGCGGTGACGTACGCGCCTCGATCCTGGCCCTGCTCAAGGAACGGCCGATGCACGGCTACGAGATGATCCGCGAGATCGCCGAGCGCAGTGGCGGGGCCTGGAAGCCCAGTCCCGGCTCGGTGTACCCCACTCTCCAGCTCCTGGAGGACGAGGGTCTGATCTCCAGTGAGAGCGAGGGCGGCAAGAAGCTGTTCTCTCTCACCGACACAGGTCGCAGCGCGGCCGACGAAGGCCCCGAGGCGCCCTGGGAAGAGGCCGCGCGAGGGGTCGACTGGGAGGCCGTGAACGACATCCGGCAGGCCGGCTTCGGTCTGATGGAGGCGTTCGGCCAGGTCTGGAAGACCGGCAGCAAGGAGCAGCGCGAGAAGGCGATCTCCGTGATCAACGAAGCGCGCAAGAAGCTGTACCTGATCCTCGCCGACGAGGGCTGACGGCCTCCCCGCCGAGAAGAGGCGCCCCGCGGAACGGTCCGCGGGGGGCCTCTTCTTCGTGTGCCCTCAGGTCACCAGCCCGGCCAGCTTGCGCAGCGACTCGTTCAGCGCGGCCGTCCCCGAGTCCTTCAGCCGGGCCGCCATCAACGACACCGCGGCGCCGGTGAACTCGCCGTCGATCCGTACGGTGGTGGCGTCCCCGTCCGGCGTGAGGGTGTAGCGGGTGGCGACGCTCACCGCCATCGGTCCCTTGCCGCGCAGGGCCAGCACCCGGGCCGGCTCCAGCTCCTCGATGGTCCACTCGACCTCGGCCGGGAAGCCCATCAGCTTCATGTTCTCCTGGAAGGTCCCGCCCACTTGGAGAGCGGCCGGGCCGCCCTTGGGGAAGCTGGTGTGGGTCGCGTTCCACTCGCCGTACCGGGGCCAGTCCGTGAGCTGTGCCCACACCTTGTCGGCCGGTGCCCCGATCCGCGCCTCCGCGTTGACTTCGGCCATGCCGCCACCCTTCGTCGCACGCTACGGTGTCGCGGAACGTAGTCGTGGGGCCCGGAACATTCAATACTGATGAACCGTCAGAATGTGTGGAGGTCGGTGCCGGTCCGGCATCAGGTGGTGACGAGCCGTATGACCGCGGCGTCGAACAGGTCCCAGGCGCGCGGCAGGGCGCTCTCGTCGTGGCAGTGCCAGGCGTCCCAGAACAGGTCGCCGGGCAGCGCGTCCTCCGGGGCGTACACCCGGTAGACGTACTGTCTGCCGTCCACGGCCGGCAGCGCCACCAGCCAGCACCTGCTCTCCATCCACCAGTGGGACGTGCCCCGGACCGGACCCGGTTGCGCGCGGGGCGCGGGGCAAGGCGGCGCGCGCCGTCGACCCGGGAACGGCCTGATCTCATCCCCAGGGAGGAGATTCCGGCGGGCCGGGTCCACTCTGCGTGGGACCCGAAGATGCGTCCCGCCGGGGATGACCGCGTCCCCGGCGACTGATGGGGTAGGGGTTGTGCCATCCCGTATTCCCCGCCAACCGGACCCCGAACAGGCCGGAAGGCGCACGGACAACGATGCCAGGCTCAGCGCGGAGCTGGCAGCGGTGATCTCCGGCGCCCGCCGCCGCGCCGTGCGGGACGCGGACCGCCAGGTCGACACCGCCCATCTGCTGCACTCCCTGCTGGAGTACGACCCCGAGGTGCGGGACGTCTTCGGCGACGCGCCCCGGATCGCCCGGCTGCTCGGCTATCTCGTCCAGCGCAGCATCGGCTACGGCCTGCGCTGGCAGGGCACCGTCGAGGACTCCGGTGCCGTACCCGTGGTGACCGACACCGACGGCCTCTCCCCGCTCGCCGCGGGCGCGCTGGAGTACGCCTGTGAGCGCGCCGCGCTCCGGGAGGAACGCGCCGTCGGCCTGGACCTGCTCGCCGCGCTCGTCGTCGACGCCGGGGCGCGCGCGGTGGAGGTGCTGACCCGCGCCGGGATCGACGCCGACGAGGTGTACGCCCGGATCGACAGCCGGCCGGGGAGCCTCGCGGGCGACCCCGGCTGCTGACCGGACCGGGCTGAACCGGAACGGGCCGGGCTGACCGGTCCGGTCCGCCGCTGTCCATGCGGTGAGACAGGTGTCATCGGGGGTGACGCTCATGTCGTCGCCTGTCATCATGTGCCGGTGCGTACGTCAGAGAGCAGTCAGGGCAGCGGCAGGGGAATGGGGCTGAGCCTCGCCCTCGTCTCCGCGCTCGCCTTCGGGGGATCCGGTGTCGCGGCCAAGCCGCTGATCGAGGCGGGCCTGGACCCGCTGCACGTGGTGTGGCTGAGGGTGGCCGGGGCCGCCCTGGTGATGCTGCCGCTCGCCGTGCGTCATCGCGCGCTGCTGCGGCAACGGCCCGCGCTGCTCGCCGGGTTCGGACTGCTCGGCGTGGCCGGTGTGCAGGCCTTCTACTTCGCCTCCATCTCCCGGATCCCGGTCGGCGTCGCGCTCCTCGTGGAGTACCTCGCGCCCGCGCTGGTGCTGGGCTGGGTCCGCTTCGTGCAGCGGCGGCCGGTGACCCGGGCCGCCGCGCTCGGGGTGGTCCTGGCCGTCGGCGGACTCGCCTGCGTCGTCGAGGTGTGGGCCGGTCTGAGCTTCGACGCGCTCGGCCTGCTCCTCGCGCTCGGCGCGGCCTGCTGCCAGGTCGGCTACTTCGTCCTGTCCGACCAGGGCAGCGATTCGGCCGACGACGTCCCCGACCCGCTCGGTGTCATCGCCTACGGCCTGCTCGTCGGTGCCGTGGTGCTGACGGTGGTGGCCCGGCCCTGGTCGATGGACTGGGCCGTCCTCGCCGACAGCGCGGACATGGACGGCACCCCGGTCGCGGCCGCGCTGCTGCTCTCCTGGATCGTGTTCATCGCCACCGTCGTCGCCTACGTCACCGGTGTGGTCTCGGTGCGCCGGCTCTCCCCGCAGGTCGCGGGCGTGGTCGCCTGTCTCGAAGCGGTCATCGCGACCGTCCTGGCCTGGGTGCTGCTCGGCGAGCACCTCTCCGCACCGCAGATCATCGGCGGCGCGGTGGTCCTGCTCGGCGCCTTCATCGCCCAGTCCTCGGCGCCGGCCAAGGGCTCCGGGGAACCCGTGGCCGCCGGTGGCGGGGCCGAGCGGGAGCTGTCGGCCAGGGGAACGGCCGCGTAGGTCACCTCAGGTAGGCGGGCACCTCGGTGCCCGGGGCCAGGTCCGGGTCGTCGACCGGGGCCTCGTAGCCCTTGCGCAGCGGGACGACGCCGGCCCAGTGGGGGAGGGCGAGGTCCTCGGGCTCGTCGTTCACGCCGCCGGTGCGCAGCTTGGCGGAGACCTCGTCGAGGTCGAGGCGGATGACCGCGGTGGCGGCCAGCTCCTTCTTGTTGGCGGGGCGGGAGTCCGCCGAACGGCCCGGTACGACATGGTCGACCAGGGCGTCCAGCGCGATCCGCTTCTCCTCCGGGTCCGTCACCTGGCGCGCGACCCCGTGCACCACCACGGACCGGTAGTTGATCGAGTGGTGGAAGGCGGAGCGGGCCAGGATCAGCGCGTCCACGTGGGTGACGGTCAGGCACACGGGGAGTCCCGGGTCCTCCTGGCCCGTCATCCGCAGCGGGCGGGAGCCGGTCGAGCCGTGCACGTAGAGCGTGTCGCCGACCCGGCCGAAGAGGGTCGGCAGCACCACGGGCGCGCCGTCCCGGACGAAGCCCAGATGGCAGACGTACGCCTGGTCGAGTATCGAGTGCACCAGTTCCCTGTCGTACGACGCCCGCTCGGCGGAGCGGGTGGGGACGGTGCGGTCCGTCGGCGTGTAGGCGGCGGGCGGTGGCGTCTGCTGAGGCGTCCCCTGCATGGCGGTCTCCATTGCGGTGTCTATTGCACTAGTGCATAATGTGGTTTGTGCTAGGAGAATATCGGATCACGGGTCGGCGCGCATCGGAGATTGCGGCCGGTATCGAGGCGGCCGTCGGCTCGGGCGAGCTGGCACCCGGGCAGACCCTGCCGCCGATGCGGGAGTTGGCGGTGGAGCTGGGGGTCAACCCCAATACGGTCGCCGCCGCGTACCGCACCCTGCGGGAGCGCGGAGTCATCGAGACCGCGGGTCGCCGCGGCAGCCGGGTGCGCCCGAAACCGGCCACCACGGCCCGCGACTACGTCCGGGACGACGTCCCCGAGGGCGTACGGGGACTGGCCGACGGCAACCCCGACCCCGCGCTGCTGCCATCGCTCGCCCCCGCGTTCACGGCGGCGGCGGAGCGGGCGGACCGGGTTCCGGTGCTGTACGGAGACGCGCCCGTCGAGCCGGAGCTGGCGCGGATCGCCCGTGCCCAGTTCGACGCCGACGGTGTGCCGGACGGGCCGCTCGTGGTGACCGCCGGCTCGCTCGACGCCATCGAGCGCGTCCTGGCCGCGCATCTGAAGCCGGGCGACACCGTGGCCGTGGAGGATCCCGGCTGGGGCAGCGTCCTGGACCTGGTGCCCGCGCTGGGGCTGCGCCTCGCGCCCGTGGGCGTCGACGACGAGGGGCCGCTGTCCGACGACGTCCGCGGGGCGCTGGCCGCCGGGGCCCGCGCCCTGATCGTGACCGACCGGGCTCAGAACCCGACCGGCGCCGCGGTCGGCGCCGCCCGCGCGCGGGCGCTGCGCTCGGTACTCCGCGAGTACCCGGACACCCTCCTCGTCGAGGACGACCACGGATACGCCATCGTCGACGTTCCGCTCCACCCCCTGGCGGGCGTCACCCGGCACTGGGCCCTCGTCCGCTCGGCCGCCAAGGCGTACGGCCCCGACCTGCGGCTCGCGGTGCTGACCGGGGACGAGGTCACCCTCGACCGGGTGCGCGGTCGGCAGCGCCTGGGGCCCGGCTGGGTGAGCCTCCTCGTCCAGCGTGCCGTCGCCCGGCTGTGGGCGGACGGTGCGATCGATCCGAAGGCGGTGGCGGCGGCGTACGGTTCGCGCCGGGATCTGCTGATCGGGGCGCTCGCGGAACGGGGTGTCGTCGCGCGCGGCCGCACGGGCATGAACGTCTGGGTGCCGGTTCCCGACGAGACCGGCGCCGTCTCCCGTCTCCTGCACGCGGGCTGGGCCGTCGCCCCGGGCGCCCGCTTCCGCCTGAACTCCGGTCCCGGGCTGCGCGTCACGGTCTCGACCCTCACCGAACGGGAGACCCACACCCTGGCCGACGCGATCGCCTCGGCGGCCCGCCCGGCACCGGGCAGGGGCGGGGTCTAGGGGCGGCCCTGGCCGGCTGACCTCTTCGCGGCCCGGGGCCGCGGAGCTGCCGTGGGGGCGTGATCCGCACGGTGCGGCGCACTGTTCGGTTCGGCGCGCGCGTGCCGGCCCGAGTCGCCGCGAGCGCTTCGGCCGGCGGTCGCGAGGCCGGTGGGCCGCGGAGCTGCCGTGGGTCGCGTCGTCCGCACCGCGCAGCGTGCCGTCCGGTCGGGTGCCGGCCGTGTGCGCCGGGTGGGCACCCGGCCCGGGTCGGTGTGAGCGTTCCGGTCGGGGCGCCGCCGGGGCGGGATCGGCGTGGGCGCTGCCTCAAACCGCCGAGGAGCACCGCGCCGACGTCATCGGCATGTCCGGCCTGCTGGTCGAGTTCACGGTGATCGTGAAGGGCCCGGAGACGGGCGAGGATGTACGGGTGATGCGGGCCCTGATCCCCGGGCAGTGGGATCCGCGCGTCGAGCGCCGCGCCTCGGGCGGCCCGACCGGGTACGCGATCGACCCGGCCCGTGATCTGTGTGCCGGAGGGCGCTGCCGCGCGTTCGTGCCGCGACGGGGCGAAGCCGCACCGCGGCACCGTAGCGGCCGGGGCCGGGGCCGGGCCCGCGCTCAGCGGCCCGTGGTGCCCTGGCCCGCGGGTGCGGTCGTCCCGGCGGGCTGCTTCGGCAGCGAGGTCTCGCGCCGGACGGGCGCGGACGGGGCTGTGGTGTCGCGCCGGACCGGCGTGGCCGTGGCTGTGACGTCGCGCCCGACCTGCGTGGGTGTGGCGGTGCTGTCCGGCCGGTGCCGGGGGCGGAGTTGGGTGAGGGCCGCTCCGGCCAGGACGATCACCGCGCCGACCGGGGTCGACCAGGTCAGGGGCTCGCCGAGCAGCCAGACGCCCGCCGCCGTCGCGATGACCGGGATGAAGTACGTGACCATCTGGGCCGTCGTCGGACCGACCTCGGCCACCAGGCCGTACTGGAGCAGCACCGCGAAACCGGTGCCGAGCGCGCCGAGGGCCACCACCGCGAGCAGCGGGAGGAGGGGGAGCCCGGTCGGGGCGGTGGTGAACAGTGGCGTGACGACGGCCAGTTGGGCCGTGGCGAGCAGCAGTTGGGCGCCGGTCAGGGAGAGGTGCGAGGACGGGGAGCCGGCCAGGGTGCGGCGGATGTGGATCCAGCCGACCGGGTAGCAGAGCGAGGCCAGCAGGGCCATGCCGGTGCCCCGGGCGTCCATGCCGCTGAAGCCCTGCCACGCGCCCAGCACCGTCAGCACCCCGAGGAAGCCGAGGCCGAGACCCGCGACGCGCACCCGGGTGGGCCGGTCCTCGGAGAGCGCGACCATCGACAGCGCCATGCCCCACAGCGGGGACGTCGCGTTGCAGATGCCCGCCAGCGTCGAGGGGATGGTCAGCTCCGCGTACGCGAACAGCGAGAAGGGCAGCGCGTTCAGCAGGAACGCGGCGACCGTCAGATGCGCCCAGGTCCGGGCCCCGCGCGGCAGCCGCTCCCGGCGCACGGCCATCGCCACCGCCAGGACGGCCGTGCCGAACAGCAGCCGGCCGAGGGTGACCTGGAAGGGCGCGAACCCCTCCGTGCCCACCTTGATGAGCAGAAAGCTGAAACCCCAGATCAGGGAGAGCGCGGCGAAGCGCAGCCGCCAGTCGAGCCGAGAGCGTGAGCGGGTCATGGCACCAGCGTGCGGGAGGAAGATCTCGTAGCACAAGCGAGAATTCGCGAGCCTTATCTCGTAGCATCGCTTACATGTTGAACCTGGAGCGCCTGCGCACCCTCGATGCCCTCGCCCGGCACGGCTCGGTCAGCGGCGCCGCCGAAGGGCTGCACATCACCACGTCCGCGGTCTCCCAGCAGATGTCCAAGCTGGAGCGCGAGGTCGGACAGCGACTGCTGGCCAAGAACGGCCGGGGCGTCCGGCTCACCGACGCCGGACGGCTGCTCGCCGAGCACGCGGCCCGCATCCTCTCCCAGGTCGAGCTGGCCCAGGCCGATCTGGAGGCCCAGCGCGGCCAGGTCGCCGGGGAACTGAGGATCTCGGCGTTCCCGACGGCGGCGCGCGGACTGTTCCCCGTCGCCCTCGCCGCGCTGCGCGCCGCGCACCCGGCACTGCGGCTGCGCTCCTGCGAGCTGGAGCCGGAGGCGGGCGTGGCCGGGGTGGTCCGCGGCGACCTCGACCTCGCCGTGGTCCTCGACTGGTACAACAAGCCGATGCCGCTGCCGGACGGCCTGGTGAAGGCGCCGATCCTGGACGACCCCGCCGATGTGGCGATGCCGGTCGGCCACCGCTTCGCGGACCGCGAGGAGGTCGACCTCGCCGAGTTCGCCGAGGACGAGTGGATCACCTGGGGCCAGGGCGAGTTCTGCCACGAGTGGCTGATGTTCACCCTGCGCTCCAAGGGCATCGAGCCGATCGTCGGCCACCGCGCCGCCGAGACCCACACCCAGCTCGGCCTGGTCGCCGCGGGCCTCGGGGTGTGCGTCGTTCCCCTGCTGGGCCGCGATCCGATGCCCCCGGGTGTCGTCGCCGTACCGCTGCGCCAGCGGGTGCGGCGGCACGTGTACGTCGTATGGCGGGCGGACGCCGACCGCCGGCCCTCGATCCGGGCGGCGGTCGAGGAACTGCGCGCGGCGGGGGACCGGATCACCGCGTAGCGCACCCGCGCGCGGCACCCGAGGCCCGCTTCAGGCCCCCGACAGCTTCCTGAAGTCCCAGGACACCGTCTTCTCGGGGGTCAGACGCACCCACGCGTGGCGGCCGTCGTGCGGCATCTCCTCCAGGTTGAAGTTCTTGCGCGCGAACAGCGTCTCCGGCACGTCGAGTTCGGCGCACAGCTCCCCGGTGCGCGGACTCTCGCCCACGAACTCCACCGTCCCGGACAGCTCCACGCCCCGCAGCTCGTCGTACTCCTCGCCCGTGTCGACGACGACCGCGACCCGCTGGTCGCGCCGCAGCTGGGCCCAACGCCTGCTGCGCACCACGGAGTAGAGCCACAGCGAGGTGCCGTCCCACACGAACCAGAGCGTGCTCACGTGCGGCGCCCCGTCCGCCGACACCGTGGCGACCCGGCAGGTGCGCTGGGTGGCCAGGAACTCGTCCAGTTCCCCCGGTGTCATCATGATCTTCCGGCCCCGGCGCTGAGTGACGGTCATACGTACCCCCTCTTCTCCCACGTCGTGCCAGAGGAGATCCTCTGACATCACGTCAGAAAAGAATGAGTCGTCTTCCGTCCGCACGCAATGGTGGCTACTGTCGCCCGCTCCGGCCCGTCGGCGAGAAGGGGACCACCGTGCCGTCCTTCGACCAGCTCAGCCAACTCCTCGACCCCGCCGGTACCGTGCTGCTCACGGTCGAGTGCCAGCAGGGGGTCGTGGGACCGGACAGCGCCCTGCCCGAACTCGCCCGCGCCGCCCGCTCCTCGGGCGCCCTCGCCAACGTCGCCCGGCTGGTGGCCGCCGCCCACGAGAGCGGGGTGCAGGTGATCCACGCGCTCGCCGAGCGCCGCCCCGACGGCCGCGCCGCGAACCGCAACGCGCGCCTGTTCCGCGCCGCCGAACGGCTCCCCGTCCAGCAGCTCGCCGGCTCCACCGCGGTCCGCGTGGCGGCCCCGATCGAGGTCCGGGAGGAGGACATCGTCGTACGGCGCCTGCACGGCCTGTCGCCGATCCAGGGCACCGACGTCGACGCCCTGCTGCGCAATCTGGGCTGCCGCACCCTGGTCGTGTCCGGAGTCTCGGCCAACGTGGCGATCCCCAACGCCGTGTTCGACGCCGTGAACCGCGGCTACACGGCCGTCGTCCCCACCGACGCGATAGCCGGGGTGCCCTCCGAGTACACCCCCGCGATGATCCGTCACACACTCGCCCTCGTCGCCACCCTCACCACCACCGACCAGGCGGTGGCCGCCTTCCGTCGTGACCGCCGGCTCAGGCCAGTGTGATCGCGTCGCCGTCCACCGCGACCTCCCGAGCGGCCAGCGGTTTCGTCGCGGGCCCCTTCTGCACACTGCCGTCCTCGATGGAGAACCGGCTGTTGTGGCACGGGCAGGTGATGGCGCCGTCGGCGACACCGGTCACCGGGCAGCCCTGATGGGTGCACTCGTAGCTGAACGCCTTGAAGGTGCCCGCGGTCGGCTGGGTCAGTACCACCTTGTGTTCGGGGACCACCCTGCCGCCGCCCTCGGGGATGTCCGCGGTCCGCGCGACGACCGTCCCTCCGGCATCCTGCGCCCCGGACGACCCTGAGGCGTCCTCGTCCTCCGAACCGCACGCGTTGAGCGCGAGGGAGATCCCCACCGCGCCCACGGCGGCCACGACGGTCCGGCGGCTCGGGGCGGCGGCGGGGTGCAGCGGTTCGCTCGTCATGCGGGTCATCCCTTCCACGGAGGTACGCCTTGCGCCCTCAGGTACGGGCGGCGCGCGTGTGCCGTTCAGAGCGCCAGTAACCTGGGGCGATGCTCAAGGAAGTCATCGCGACCCGCTTCGTCGCACCGCTGCGCGAAGGCGGCTCGCTGCCGGGACTCGTCGAGGCCGACGACTTCCGCGCGTACGTCATGAAGTTCCGCGGCGCCGGACAGGGCCGCAAGACGCTGGTCGCCGAGGTGGTGTGCGGGGAACTCGCCCGCCGGCTGGGGTTCCGGATGCCGCGCCTGGTCACCGTGGAACTCGATCCGGTCCTGGGCCTCGGCGAGCCCGAGCAACAGGTGCAGGAACTGCTCAGGGCCAGCGGCGGCACCAACCTGGGCATGGACTTCCTGTCCGGCGCGCTCGGCTTCGACCCGCTGGCCTTCCCGGTCGGCCGCGAGGAGGCCGGCCGGATCCTCTGGTTCGACGCGCTGGTCAACAACGTCGACCGCTCCTGGCGCAATCCCAACCTGCTGATGTGGCAGGGCGAGCTGTGGCTCATCGACCACGGCGCCACCCTGATCTGGCACCACAACTGGCCCGGCGCCGAGACCTCGGCGGCCCGCCCCTACGACGCCGGCGGCCACGCCCTCGCGCCCTTCGCCCCCGATGTGGCGGCGGCCGCCGCCGAGTTGGCGCCCCGGATCACCGAGGACCTGCTCGCCGAGGTCACCGCGGAGATCCCGGACACCTGGCTGGCCGACGAACCCGGCTTCGACTCCCCGGACGAACTCAGGCGGGCCTACGCGCGCCCCCTGCTGGCCCGCGCCGCCGTCATCCACGAACGCATCGAGGGGATCAAGTGAGCGACGACCGTCACTTCATCAAGGGCGGACCCACCGGCCGCGAGGTCTTCGAGTACGCCGTCCTGCGCGTCGTACCGCGCGTGGAGCGCGGCGAGTGCATCAACGCCGGCGTGCTCGTCTACTGCCGCGCCAAGGGCTACGTGGGCGCGCGCACGCATCTCGACGAGGCCCGGCTGCTGGCCCTGGACCCGCGGGCGGACGTGGCCGGGGTACGGGCCGCGCTCGGCGCGGTGGAGCGCGTCTGCTCCGGCGGCGAGGCGGCGGGCCAGGCGGCGCCCGACGACGCGGGCCGCCGGTTCCGCTGGCTGATCGCCCCCCGCTCCACGATCGTCCAGCCCGGCCCGGTGCACACCGGCCTGACCACCGACCCGGCGGCCGAACCGGAACGCCTTCTGGAGCTGCTCGTACGGTGACTCAGGAGCGGGAGCGGCGACGCTTCACCACGTAACCGGCCGCCACCGCGCCGCCGGCGAACAGGGCCGCCCCGGCCGCCGCCTCCCAGCCCCGGAACGCGGAGCCGGAGGAGCCGCCCAGGCCGCCCCGCACGCCGAGGGTCGGCGAGAGCGTGGCCGCGGGACTCGGGGCGGCGGGCGCCGTGGTGGCGGGCGTCACCGTCGCCGGGGCCGTGGTGGCGGGCGTGACGGTCGCGGGCGTCGAGGGCGGCGGCGTGACCGTGGCGGGCGGGGTCGCGGGCGGGATCAGGGTGGCGGCCGAGCGCCGGGGCAGGGCCTCGCAGGCGATGCCGTCGTCCGGCCCGTCGTCCTCGTCGAGCCTGTTCGGGTCGGCGGGGTTCGCGTCGTACACCGCCTGGGCGTCCTCCTGGTAGGTGAAACTGCCGCAGTCCAGGTCCTGCGGGTGGGCGATGCCGGCCATCGGCATGATCGCGGCTATCGCGATCAGCGTGCCTGCGGCCCCGGTGCGACGGCGCATGGCGCGCCTCCTCTCCGCCCGTACGGGCTCTCCGGCCGACGCTAGGGGCGGCCCGCGGCGGTGACCCGCCCAGCGGGGCCGATCGGGTGTCGCGGGCGGGCGCGGCGCGGGAGGATGACGGACGGCCGCGGCTCGGGACCAGGTAATGGATCACACGTGACGATGTGCCGTTGACACCGAGTGCCAGGGCTTCTAGCGTCACGTCTGCTGAAGGTACTAAGCGGTCGCTCACCGATGGGCGGGCCGCTGAGCCGCACCCCAAGGGCGAGGAGAAGCAGCCATGTCCACCACTGACCAGCGGGTCGCCGTAGTCACCGGCGCAGCGCGCGGGATCGGCGCCGCCACCGCCGTACGCCTGGCCGCCGAGGGCCGCGCGGTCGCCGTCGTCGACCTCGACGAGGCCGCCTGCAAGGACACCGTGGAGAAGATCACCGCGGCCGGCGGCAAGGCCCTCGCGGTCGGCTGCGACGTCTCCGACGAGGCGCAGGTCGAGACGGCCGTCGCCCGGATCGCCGAGGAGCTCGGCGCGCCGACCATCCTGGTCAACAACGCGGGCGTGCTCCGGGACAACCTGCTGTTCAAGATGAGCGTCTCCGACTGGGACACCGTCATGAACGTCCACCTGCGCGGCGCCTTCCTGATGGCGAAGGCGTGCCAGAAGTACATGGTGGAGGCCAAGTTCGGCCGCATCGTGAACCTCTCCTCGTCGTCCGCGCTCGGCAACCGCGGCCAGGTCAACTACTCCGCCGCCAAGGCCGGCATGCAGGGCTTCACCAAGACCCTCGCCATCGAACTCGGCAAGTTCGGCGTCACCGCCAACGCCGTCGCCCCCGGCTTCATTGCCACCGACATGACGGCCGCCACCGCCGCGCGCGTCGGCATGGGCTTCGACGACTTCAAGGCCGCCGCCGCCACCCAGATCCCGGTCCAGCGGGTCGGCGAGGCGGACGACATCGCCAACGCCATCGCCTTCTTCACCGGTGAGGCGGCCGGCTTCGTCTCCGGCCAGGTGCTGTACGTGGCCGGCGGACCGCTCGACTAGGGGATCGACAGATGACTTCAGCAGCACTCTCCGGCAAGGTCGCCCTGGTCACGGGTGGCAGCCGCGGCATCGGCTACGGCGTCGCCGAGGCGCTCGTGGCGCGCGGCGACCGGGTCGCCATCACGGGCCGCAACGAGGACTCCCTCAAGGAGGCCGTCGAGCAGCTCGGCTCCGACCGCGCGATCTACATCGCCGGCAAGGCGCACGACGAGGCCCACCAGGCCGTCGCCGTCGAGCGCACCATGGAGGCCTTCGGCCGGGTGGACTTCCTGATCAACAACGCCGGCACCAACCCGGTGTTCGGGCCCATCGCGGACCTGGACCTGGGTGTGGCCCGCAAGGTGTTCGAGACCAACGTGATCTCGGCGCTGGGCTTCGCGCAGAAGACCTGGCACGCCTGGCAGAAGGAGAACGGCGGCGCGATCGTCAACATCGCCTCCGTGGCGGGTATCGCGCCCTCGCCCTTCATCGCCGCCTACGGCGTCAGCAAGGCCGCGCTGATCAACCTGACCCAGCAGCTCGCGCACGAGTTCGCGCCCAAGGTGCGGGTCAACGCCATCGCCCCGGCCGTGGTGAAGACCAAGTTCGCCCAGGCGCTCTACGAGGGCCGGGAAGCGGAGGCGGCCGCCTCCTACCCGCTGGCCCGCCTCGGCGTGCCCTCCGACATCGGGGGCGCCGCCGCGTTCCTCACCTCCGAGCAGTCGGACTGGGTGACCGGACAGACCCTCGTCGTCGACGGAGGCATCTTCCTCAACGCCGGCGTCGGCTGACGGACGCTTCGAAAAGGCCCGCATCCCTCCCGGGGCGCGGGCCTTTCTCCGTACAGAGCGGGGCGGAATGTCCAAAGGGAATAAGTTCACAGGACGTTGACAACGTAGTCAAAGGTTTATCGATCAAGAACCCTTGTGACAGACCGGTTCAACTGGTGAAGCTCTGCGGTATGGTCTGCCGACCCTTGGTATGGCAGATCGAGGAGCGTGCGCGTGTTCAACCGGAACCGATGCCTGCGGCAGGTGGCGGCCATCGCGTCCATATCGTCCCTGGTGACCGGATGCGGAATTCTCTCGTCTGACTCTTCCGAGGACGAGGGGCCGATCATTGTCGGGACCACCAGTGCGCCCAGCACGCTGGATCCCGCCGCCTCCTGGGACAGTTCCTGGGAACTGTTCCGCAACATCTACCAGACGCTGCTCAGCTATCCGGCCGGCGCCAGTGTGCCCGAGCCCGACGCGGCCGAGGAGTGCGCGTTCACCGACACCTCGAACACGGCCTACCGCTGCGAGCTGCGCGAGGGCCTGGAGTTCTCCAACGGTGACACGCTGGACGCGCAGGCCGTGAAGTACTCGATCGACCGCATCCGGGACATCAACGTCAACGGCGGTCCCGCCGGTCTCCTGGGCAGCCTCGAACGGGTCCAGGCGCTGGGCGACCGAGAGGTGGTCTTCCACCTCAACAAGCCGGACGCCACCTTCCCGTTCGTGCTGGCCACGCCCGCGATGTCGATCGTCGCCCCGGACAGCTACCCCAAGGACAAGCTCCGCGAGGACGACGGCATCGTCGGCTCCGGGCCCTACACGCTGGAGTCGTACGAGGACGGCGCGAAGGCCGAGCTCGTCCGCAACGGCAGCTACGACGGGTACGCCGAGCGCAAGAACAGCGCCGTGACCATCCGCTACTTCCAGGACTCCGGCGAGATGGTCGGCGCCCTGCGCGAGCACGAACTGGACGTCGCCTTCCGCGGTATCGCCGCCGACGACATCCTCGACCTCCAGACGCACGAGGCGCAGAAGGAGTTCCAGGTCGTCGAGAGCGTCAGCACCCAGATCAGCTACCTGGTCTTCAACCCCAAGGACCCGTGGGCCGCGAAGCCCGCCGTCCGCAAGGCCGTCGCCCAGCTCCTGGACCGCCCCGCCATCGCGCACAAGGTCTACAAGGACACCGTGGAGCCCCTGTACTCCATGGTCCCCAAGGGCCTGACCGGCCACACCACCGGCTTCTTCGACGACTTCGGCCAGCCCAGCACCGCCAAGGCCCGCGAGCTCCTCACCGACGACGGCATCACCGAACCGGTGCCGCTCGAACTCTGGTACACCACGGACCGCTACGGCTCCGAGACCAAGGCGGAGTTCGAGGAGATCAAGAAGCAGCTGGACGCCTCCGGCCTCTTCGCCGTCACCCTCAAGAGCCGCCCCTGGAAGACCTACGTCACGGGCTACCAGAAGGGCGAGTACCCGGTGTTCGGCCGCGGCTGGTCCCCCGACTTCCCCGACGCCGACAACTTCATCGCGCCCTTCGTCGGCGACCAGAACGCCCTCGGCACGCCCTACCCGGCCCCCGAGATCACCGGCGACCTGCTGCCCCGCTCACGTCAGGAGAGTGACCGGGCCGCGGTGGAGAAGGAGTTCGAGGAGGCCCAGAAGTACCTCCTCAGGGACGCGCGGCTGATCCCGCTGTGGCAGGGCCGGCAGTACGTCGCGGCCAGCAACGAGATCTCCGGCGCCGAACGGGCGCTCGACCCGTCGACGATCATGACGATGGGCTCGCTGTACCGCAAGACCAGCTGGTAGCGGACCGGGACCCGGGTACGCGCGGCGCGTTGTCAGTGGTCGCCGGTAGGTTCTGTGGTCAGGAAGCGACGCACGTCGTAGTGACCGCACACCGAAGGAAGTTGACGTGACCGACATCGCCATGCTGCCCGAGTCCTGGCGCGGGGTTCTGGGCGACGAACTGCAGCAGCCCTACTTCAAGGAGCTGACGGAGTTCGTCGAGGAGGAGCGAGCGAAGGGTCCCGTCTACCCTCCGCGCGACGAGGTCTTCGCGGCGCTCGACGCGACCCCCTTCGACCGGGTCAAGGTCCTGGTCCTCGGCCAGGACCCGTACCACGGCGAGGGACAGGGACACGGTCTGTGCTTCTCGGTCCGGCCCGGGGTGAAGACGCCGCCCTCGCTGCGCAACATCTACAAGGAGATGGAGCAGGAGCTGGGCCTGCCGGTGCCGGACAACGGCTACCTGATGCCGTGGGCCCAGCAGGGCGTGCTGCTGCTCAACGCGGTCCTCACGGTCCGGGCCGGCGAGGCCAACTCCCACAAGGGCAAGGGCTGGGAGAAGTTCACCGACGCGGTGATCCGCGCGGTCGCCGGCCGGCCCGACCCGGCGGTCTTCGTGCTGTGGGGCAACTACGCGCAGAAGAAGCTCCCGCTGATCGACGAGACCCGGCACGTGGTCGTGAAGGGGGCGCACCCCTCACCGCTGTCGGCGAAGAAGTTCTTCGGGTCCCGTCCCTTCACGCAGATCGACGAGGCGGTCGCGGCACAGGGCCACGAGCCGATCGACTGGCGGCTGCCGAACCTCTCCTGACCGGGGCCGGGGCCGCCCTCCCGGGTCGGCCCCGCCTCGCCCGGTTTGCCCCGGGCTGAGGTTAGCGTCGGGTGCGACCAGGGCCGGTGAGGTGTGGAGGACGCGGTGGCGGAGCGACAGGAGCGTACGGCGCCGGACGCCGTGATGACACGGATCGGGCAGCTCGTGATGCTGCATCACGCGGGGGACCGGGAGGAGGCCCGGCACCGCTTCCTCGATCTGTGGTCCGAGATCGGCGAGGACGGCGACGCCCTGCACCGCTGCACCCTGGCCCACTACCTGGCCGACACCCAGGACGAGCCCGACGACGAACTCGCCTGGGACTTGAGGGCGTTGACGGCGGCGGAGGAGCTGACCGACGACCGGCTCGCCGAGCACGAGGGCGCCCCGGCGGTGCGGGCGCTGTACCCCTCGCTGCATCTGAACCTCGCCGCCGACTACGTGAAACTCGGGCGCCCCGACGCCGCCCGGTCCCATCTGCGCCGGGCCCGCAGCGCGTCACAGGCGCTCGCCGAGGACAGCTACGGGGACGGGGTGCGGGCGGCCATCAGCCGACTGGAGCTGCGGCTGGGGGACGGGGACGGGGACGGGGACACCTCGGGCGGCTGGGGTCCTCCTGGGCAGCGCCTCTGAGACCGGCCGTCCACGGGGGATCCTCCACCGGGGATCCTCACCGCCCGTACGTCCGCTCGCACAGACGGGCCTCCGGGCTGTCCGCGCGCCAGCCCCCGTACTTCCGGCCCAGCGCGCAGACATCGGTGTTCTCCCGTACCGACTCCGCGAGATCGGGGACGACCTCGACGCCGGGGCGCCGCGGGAGGGTGTGCTCGGGACGCCGGGGTTCGGGGTGGTCCGGACGCGTGCGGGCCCGCGGCACCGACGGCCGTACCTCCGGGGCGGCCGGTGCCGCCGAGGCCCCGTCCGGCCGCTCGGCTGCCGGTGAGCGCCGCTTCTCGGGGCTGCGGGAGGGACCGATCAGCTCCAGGGCCTCCAGCGCCGGCGCCTGCACGGTCTGCGGCTCGGAGCGGGCGTCCGGCAGCGGCGCGGACGGCTGGTCCGACGCGGGCACGGGGGCCGACACGGGCGGGCGCTGGATCGTCACACAGCCCGAGAGGGCCGAGAGGGCGACGGTGACCAGGAGGGTCGCGGTGGTCGTCGTTCGATGCACCCGCGCCACTCTGCTGGTTCCGCCCGCTCCCGCGACACCGGACGGGCGCAGGATGCCCCGCACGGGTGATCTCGGCCCCCGTACGGAGGCCGCGCGCCCGCCGAGGGTGACGTCACTCCCCGGTGGCCCCGTCGATGCGCTCGCGCAGCAGGTCGGCGTGGCCGTTGTGGCGGGCGTACTCCTCGATCATGTGGGTGTAGATCCAGCGCAGGTTGAAGGCTTCGCCGGACCGGCTGGTGCCCTTGGACAGCTCGTCCAGGCCGAGGCCGGCGCTGTTGCCGCGGGCCCGTTCGATCTCGGCCCGCCAGGTGTCCCGCGCCTCCTGCCAGGTGTCGGAGTCGGAGAAGTGGAAGTCGCCGTCCCGGTCCTCCTCGGAGGAGTACAGCACGCCGAGGTCCTCGCCGAGGAGGATCTCGTGGAACCAGTACCGCTCGACCTCGGCCAGGTGCCGCACCAGACCCAGCAGGGTCAGCTCGGACGGCTCCACGGAGGCCGTCCGCAACTGGGCCTCGGTCAGGCCCTCGCACTTCCCGGCGAGCGTGGCCCGGTGGTAGTCGAGCCAGCCCTCCAGCATGGAGCGTTCGTCGGCGGTCAGGGAAGGTTCACGGCGTTCGGTCGTCATGGCCGCATCCTCGCCCAACTCCCCGCGGCCCACCAGCGGTTTTACGCCTCCTCGGCGCTTTCCGAAGCGCTTGCCGAAGGCGCTTTCGGAAGCAGCTCCGCCGTATGCTTCGGTGGTGTCACCTCGGGCACCCGGACAAGGAGCATCAGTGAAGGTCGGCGTCATCGGACTCGGCGACATCGCGCGGAAGGCCTACCTTCCCGTCCTCGGCCAGCTGCCCGAACTGGAACTGCATCTCCAGACCCGCACCCCCGCCACCCTGACGCGGGTCGGCGACAGCCTGCGCGTCCCCGGCGGGCAGCGGCACACCTCGCTGGACGCGCTGCTCGACGCGGGCCTCGACGCGGCCTTCGTGCACGCCCCCACCGACGTCCACCCGGCCATCGTCACGCGGCTGCTCCAGGCGGGCGTGCCGACCTATGTCGACAAGCCGCTGGCGTACGAGTTCGCCGACTCCGAGCGGCTGGTGGAACTCGCCGAGCGGAGCGGGGTGACCCTCGCGGTCGGCTTCAACCGCCGGCACGCCCCCGGGTACGCGCAGTGCGCCGAGCACCCGCGCGAGCTGATCCTCATGCAGAAGAACCGGGTCGGGCTCCCGGAGGAGCCGCGCGCGATGATCCTCGACGACTTCATCCATGTCGTGGACACCCTGCGGTTCCTGGTGCCCGGCACGGTGGACGACGTGACGGTGCGAGCCCGCACCGAGGGCGGGCTGCTCCACCACGTGGTGCTCCAGCTCGCCGGGGACGGATTCACCGCCCTCGGCGTGATGAACCGGCTCAGCGGCTCGGCCGAGGAGATCCTGGAGGTGTCCGGGCAGGACACCAAGCGGCAGGTGCTCAACCTGGCCGAGGTCGTCGACCACAAGGGCCAGCCGACCGTGCGCCGCCGCGGGGACTGGGTGCCGGTGGCCCGGCAGCGGGGGATCGAGCAGGTGGTGCTGGCCTTCCTGGACGCCGTGCGGGCCGGAAAGGTGCTCAGCGCCCGGGACGCGCTGGCGACCCATGAACTGTGCGAGCGGGTGGTACGAGCCGTCCAGGATCAGGCCGCCTGACCCGGCGGGTGCGCACCCCCTCGCCCGTGCACCAGGCGGCGAGCACCAGCAGCGCCATCAGCAACGGCCAGTCCCCGAACCGGACGTAGACCGTGGTGCCCCGGGCCAGCGGTACGTCGTAGACCTGCGCGGCGGCGACGCTCGTACCGAGCCAGGGGCCGACGCGCCGCCCGCTCGCGTCGTGCACGGCGGACACCCCCGTCAGGGTCGCGTGCACCATCGGGCGGCCCGTCTCCGCGGCGCGCAGCGCGGCCAGGGAGGCGTGCTGCTCGGGGGCCCAGCTCTGCTGGAAGGTCGACGTCGCCGACTGGGCGACGAGCACTTCGGCGCCGTCCGCCGCGAGATGGCGGCTCATGTCGGGGAACGCCGACTCGAAGCAGACCATCGGGCCCACCCGCAGCCCCGGTCCGGTGTCCATCACGACCTGCTCGGTGCCGCGCCGCCGGTCCTCGCCGGCCGCCTCGCCCACCGAGGTCGCCCAGCCGAGCAGCGACCGGGCCGGCACGTACTCGCCGAAGGGGACGAGCCGCATCTTGTCGTAGCGCTGCCCGGTCAGGCCCGCCGGCCCGACCAGCACCGAACTCTTGTAGATCCCGGGCCGGTCGGAGCGCCGGGCGTCCACGTTGACGAGGACGGGGGCGCCCGTCTCCCGGACCAGCGCCGCCAGCCGTACCGTCAGGTCCGGACGGCTGCCGAGGTCGAAGCCGACACTGCTCTCGCCCCACACGACCAGGTCCACGTCCTGGCCGGCGAGTTCACGGGTGAGGCGCTCCTCCACCGCGAAGCGCCGGTCGGGGCTGTCGGCGCCCTTGATCACCCCCGGCTGGACCACGGCGATCCGGGTGCGCCCCGCGTTCTCGGGGCGCGGCGCCCAGGCCCAGGCGGCCGAGGTGACGGTGGCCGTGGCGACCAGCCCCGCCACGGCGGGCACCCGGGACCGGCGTACCGCGATCAGCACGGTCACCGCGACGTTGAGGGCCACCACCAGGAAGCCGATCAGCCAGACCCCGCCGACCGAGGCGATCCGCAGCGCCGGGTCCACCTGCCACTGGGAGGCGCCCAGCACCCCCCAGGGCCCGCCGAGTCCCTCCCAGGAACGGACCAGCTCCACCATCAGCCAGCCCGACGGCAGGACCACCAGCGCGGCCGCGACCCGGCCGGGCCCCGGCTCCCCGGCGAGGAAGTGACGCACCAGCAGGCCCCAGGGCGCCCACAGCACGCCCAGCAGCGCGGCGATCACGAGGGTGAACACGTGCAGGTTCGGCAGCAGCCAGTGGTGCATGGCCAGCATGAAGCCGAAGCCGCCGCACCAGCCGTCGTACAGCGCCCGGCGCCCCGTGGGTGCGGTGCGCAGCAGCAGGAGCCAGGGGACGAGGGCGGCGTAGGCGAACCACCACAGGGAGGGGGCGGGGAAGGCCAGCACGGGCAGTGCCCCGGCCACGGCGGCGGCCGTCGAACGCCGCCACGGGGTGACGAGCCAGTGGCCGAACCTCTGCATGCGCCGCCTCCCTGCCCGTGGTGCCTCCAGTGTGCGCGCCGGCAACGCCCGGGGAACAGAGCTGCCGCGCGCGGTTGATCATCGTGTCGCCGCGGGTTCGGGCAGCCGCCGCCATTTCTCCCGCACCACGACCCCGTCGAGCCGCCAGCCGTCGTGGGTGCGGGTCAGGCCGAAGTCGTAGCGTCCGCCGCAGACGAAGTCGGGGGCGGTGCCGTCGGGGGCCATGCGCATCGGGTTGACGTAGTCCGCCTGGACACGGGCGGTGTCACCGGTGTCGTGTTCCAGGACACCGAAGCGGATCAGACGGTTGACGATGAGGTGCTGGCGCATCGGGAACAGCCGCATGGACTCGGCGAGCCACTCGGCGACCTGCCGGGCGTCGCCCTCGATGCCGCCCGCCGAACGGTAGTCCGCGCGCCCCGCGGGGGCGAACAGCCCGCGGTACGCCTCCCAGTCGCCGTCGTCGACGGCCACCGCGTACGCGGTGACCAGACCGTCGACGGCCAGCCGGTCCATCACGGTCGCGAGCTCCACACGCTGCGTCATCGGCTCAGTGTTGGGCATGGGAGGAACGCAGCCAAGAGGTGTGCGGGTACGTACATCGGCCGGCTCAGGCGGCCTCGGCGACGGCGCCGCGGATGGCGGCGGCCCACTCGACGACGAGCAGTTCGTACTCGGCGCGCTCCTGGGCGGTCAGGGTGCCGCCCGCGCGCACCCACAGCGCGCGGATCTGCTCGTTCACCTCGGCGGCGGAGCGCACGGAACCACGGGTTAAGTAATCCGGGGACATGCGGACCAGCCTAGGGGCAAGCACTGACACTGCGCTACCGAATGGCTACGCATCCCCTATGCCCTGGGTCACGGGCGCGGCCCCCGGGTCAGTGCGCGGGCTCGCCCGCGTCGGGGCTCAGCGCACCGGTGGCCACCAGCACGATGATGACGATGCCCAGGGCGATGCGGTACCAGACGAACGGCATGAAGCTCTTGGTGGAGATGTACTTCATGAACCACGCGATGACCGCGTAGCCGGTCGCGAAGGCGATGACGGTCGCGAAGATCGTCGGACCCCAGGTGACGTGACCGCCCTCCATCGCGTCCTTCAGCTCGAACAGGCCGGAGGCGAGTACGGCGGGGATCGCGAGGAGGAAGGAGTAACGGGCCGCCGCCTCGCGCTGGTAGCCCATGAACAGGCCGCCGCTGATGGTGGCGCCGGAGCGGGAGACGCCCGGGATCAGGGCCGCGGACTGGCACAGGCCGAAGATCAGGCCGTCCTTGACGTTGAGGCTCTGGAGGTCCTTGCGCTGCTTGGCCGCGCGGTGCCGGCCGCCCTGCTCGTCCCGGGCCGCCATGCGGTCGGCGATGCCGATGACGATGCCGACGACGATGAGCATCGTCGCGGTGATCCGCAGGTCGCGGAAGGGACCCTCGATCTGGTCCTTCAGCGTCAGGCCGAGGACGCCGATCGGGATCGAGCCCACGATCACCAGCCAGCCCATCTGGGCGTCGTGGTCGCGTCGCATCGCCTTGTCGGTCAGCGACTTGGACCAGGCCAGCACGATCCGCCCGATGTCCTTGCGGAAGTAGATCAGCACGGCTGCCTCGGTGCCGATCTGGGTGATCGCGGTGAAGGCGGCGCCCGGGTCCTCCCAGCCGGAGAACGCGGCGGTGAGCCGCAGATGCGCGCTGGAGGACACGGGGAGGAACTCGGTCAGCCCCTGGACGAGTCCGAGGATGAGAGATTCGAACCAAGACATGAAGTTACGACGTCCAAGTGCTGATCGGGTAGGCGCGAACGGGTGCACCGCGCCCGCGGGGCGCGGTGATCACAGTGGTCGAGGGCAGCGTAGCGCCCCTCGACTCCGGCCATGGCACAGGGGTTTCACGGAATGGGGCGCCTCAGGTCGTGGCCGTGGGCCCCGACACCGTCCACCCCGGCGTCTGCGGATGCGCGGTGAGGTCCTGGTGCCGGACGTGCTCGCCGCAGGCGGAGCAGGTCACGACCGGATCGAGCGGCCGGCCGCACACATGCTCGACGATCATCGGGGGCTCCGCCGTGCCGCGCAGATGCCGGTCGCCCCACGCCATCAAGGTCATGAGGACCGGTTCCAGTTCGAGGCCCGCCCGGGTGGGCCGGTACTCGAACCGCTGCGGCCGCTCGCTGTAGGGCCGCCTGGTCAGGATTCCGGCCTCCACGAGACGGCGCAGCCGGGCCGCCAGGACGTCGCGCGGGGCGCCGATGTTGCGCACGAGCTGGTCGAAACGCCCGTTGCCCAGGCAGACCTCGCGCAGGACCAGCAGGGAGTACTTCTCGCCGACCAGCGCGAGGGCGTCGGCGATGGAACAGGGGCGCGGGTCCTTCGGGGCGGGCATGGCGCCCAGTCTAGAGGGAGCCTTCGGAAGGGTTTGTTTTTCAAACTGACCGGGTTATGGTGAGTTCGGATTTCCTACTGACCGGTAGCTGTGGAGGCCGCACCATGCGAGACGCAGTGATCGTCGAAGCCGTACGCACCCCGATCGGCAAGGGCAGGCCCGGTGGCGCCCTCGCCCACGTCCACCCCGTGGAACTGCTCGCCCACACCCTGCGCGCCCTCGTCGGACGCGCCGGCGTCGACCCGGCGCTGATCGACGACGTCATCGGCGGCACCGTCGACCAGGTCGGCGAGCAGGCCATGAACACCACCCGCTACGCGGCCCTGTCGGCCGGGTTCCCCGAGTCGGTCCCGGCGACCACCGTGGACCGCCAGTGCGGCTCCTCCCAGCAGGCCGTGCACTTCGCCGCGCAGGGCGTCATGGCGGGCGCCTACGACCTCGTCGTGGCCTGCGGGGTGGAGTCGATGAGCCGGGTGCCGATGTGGTCCAACGTGCCGCCCGGCGCGGACCCCTTCGGCCCCGGCGTCGCCGAGCGCTACCCCGAGGGCCTGGTACCGCAGGGCATCAGCGCCGAACTCATCGCCGCCAAGTGGTCGCTCACCCGCGAGCGCATGGACGCCTTCGCCGTCTCCTCGCACCGCAGGGCCGCCGACGCCTGGGAACGGGGCCTGTTCGACGCCGAGGTCGTCCCCCTGGACGGTGTCACCCGGGACGAGTGCGTACGGCCGGACAGCACCACCGAGGTCCTCGCGGGCCTCAGGTCCGCCTACCACGACCCCGGGTTCGCCGAGCGCTTCCCGCAGATCGAGTGGAACATCACCGCGGGCAACGCCAGCCCCGTCAACGACGGCGCGTCCGCCGTGCTCGTCGCCTCCGCCGAGACCGCCGCCCGGCTGGGACTGCGCCCGCTGGCCCGGCTGCACAGTTTCGCCGTCACCGGCTCCGACCCGCTGCTGATGCTCACCGGCGTCGTCCCCGCCACCGAGAAGGTGCTGCGCCGGGCCTCGCTCACCCTCGACGACATCGATCTGTTCGAGGTCAACGAGGCGTTCTCCAGCGTCGTCCTGGCCTGGCAGCAGGAGACCGGCGCGGACCTGGCGAAGGTCAACGTGCACGGCGGCGCCGTCGCGCTCGGCCATCCGCTCGGCGCCAGCGGCACCCGCCTGACCACCACGCTGGTCCACGCGATGCGCGAACGCGGCGCCCGGTACGGCTTGCAGACCATGTGCGAGGCGGGCGGACTGGCCAACGCGATGATCCTGGAGAGCTGCTAGGCCGTGTCCGACGCCCCGAGGGCCGCGGGGGGCCGCGTGACCGGCCACGGCCGACCCGCGGGGGACCGGCCGAGTGCCCCGGCACCTTCCACGGTCAGCCCCGCAGGTGATGCCGCTTGCGCCAGGCCACCACCACGCCGGCCAGGGCGGGTACCGCGATACAGGCCAGCGCGATCAGGAAGGCCGGGGACGTCGGCGTCGAGGCACGGGCGCCGGCCACCACGTAGGCGGCGGTGTTCGGGATCGAACCGAGCGCCGTCGCCAGCAGGAACGGCACGTATCCCATGCGGGAGACGGCGGCGCAGTAGTTCGCCGCCCAGAACGGCACCCCCGGGAAGAGCCGCACCGCCAGCATCGAGCGGAAGCCGTGCCGGGAGAGCTGTCCGTCCGCCGCCTTCAGCCAGCGACCCCGCAGCAGCGGGCGCAGCGCCTCCTGCCCGAGGATCCGGCCGAGCCCGAAGGCGAGCCCCGCCCCGAGCACGGTTCCCGCGATCGCCGCCGCCAGACCGACCTGGGAGCCGAACAGCGCGCCCGCCGCGAGGTTGAGCAGCGGCCGCGGCACGAACGCCACCGTGCACAGCCCGTACGCCGCCGCGAACACCAGCGTCGCGGCGGCGCCGCTCAGTTGCGGGGGCCAGCCGTCCGCCAGCAGCCGCTGCGGTTCGAAGAGCAGCACGCAGACCGCGGCCGACACCAGCAGGGCGAGCAGCAGTGACAGACGGGACCACGGCGACAGCAGCGCTCTCGAACAGCGCGCGGCGAACGGCAGGGGAGCCGGCACGGGGAAGGCCGGCTCGGCGGAGGCCGGGGGAACGGCCAGGGCGGTGCCCCCAGAGCGGGTGGTGGCATCGAGCATCCGGTGACACTAACCGACATATGTGTGTGATCGCCGTATGGTTCGTCTCATGAGCGTGACAGGCGGGGGAACCCCGGGCGTCCCCGACAGCTCCCTCGCCGACGTCCTGCTGCCCCGGCTGACCGCCGTCTACGGCGCCGCAGCCGATCCCGAGCGGGCCGCGGGAATGCGGGCGTACATGAAGGACGTGGCGCCCTTCCTCGGCCTCACCACCCCCGTGCGCCGGTCCCTGTCCCGGACGGTCCTGGAGGGCACGCCCCGGCCGGACGAGGCGGACTGCGCGGCCGTCGCCCTGCGCTGCTGGCGGCTGCCCGAGCGCGAGTACCAGTACTTCGCCGTGGACTACCTGCGCCGGCACGCCGGACGCTGCTCCTCCGCCTTCCTGCCCGTGGCCCGGCACCTGGTCTCCACCGTCCCCTGGTGGGACACCGTCGACCTGCTCGCCGCCCATGTCGTCGGCGCGCTCGTCGCCGCCGATCCCCGGCTCACCGCCGACATGGACGCCTGGAGCACGGACGACGACCTCTGGATCGCCCGCACCGCCCTGCTCCACCAGCTGCGCTACAAGGAGCGCACCGACGCGGACCGCCTCTTCGCCTACTGCCGGGCGCAGTCCGCCCACCCGGACTTCTTCATCCGCAAGGCGATCGGCTGGGCCCTGCGCGAGTACGCCAAGACCGACCCGGAAGCCGTACGGGCCTTCGTGGCGCGGGAGGAGGGCCGTCTCGCGCCGCTGTCCGTGCGCGAGGCGCTGAAGAACATCAGCGCCTGAGACCGCCCCCAGCCGAACTGCCGCACCGGGCCGCCGAACTCCCGTACCGGCGAAAACCATTCGACGTCGGACACCCGGTCGACGATGATCGGCGTCATGTTCCGGCACGCCTTCCTCCTCGCAGCATCCGCGGCAGCGGATGCCCCGAAGGCTGCCGTTGTCGTCCTCCCGGCCGCTGTCGACGGCGCCCGAAGCTGACCCTCTCCGGATCGTCCGGCGGACCCCGCAGGGGGAGGGTCGGCGAGTCCCCGGGGTCCCACCACCGCCACTGACGACGCTTCGAGGTACCGCCATGTCCAAGACGGCTTACGTCCGCACGAAACCGCATCTCAACATCGGCACGATGGGCCATGTCGACCACGGCAAGACCACCCTGACCGCCGCCATCACCAAGGTGCTCGCCGAGCGCGGCTCCGGCACCTACGTGCCCTTCGACCGCATCGACCGGGCGCCGGAGGAGGCCGCGCGCGGCATCACCATCAACATCGCGCACGTCGAGTACGAGACCGACACCCGGCACTACGCCCATGTCGACATGCCCGGCCACGCCGACTACGTCAAGAACATGGTGACCGGCGCCGCGCAGCTCGACGGGGCGATCCTCGTCGTCTCCGCGCTCGACGGGATCATGCCGCAGACCGCCGAACACGTCCTGCTCGCCCGGCAGGTGGGCGTCGACCACGTGGTGGTGGCGCTGAACAAGGCGGACGCGGCCGACGACGAGCTGGTCGAGCTGGTGGAGCTGGAGGTCCGCGACCTGCTCACCGCGCACGGCTACGGCGGCGACACCGCGCCCGTCGTCCGGGTCTCCGGGCTGCGCGCCCTGGCCGGGGACCCGAAGTGGACGGCGTCCGTGGAGGCGCTGCTGGACGCCGTGGACACCTACGTCCCGATGCCGGAGCGGTACGTGGACGCGCCGTTCCTGCTGCCGGTGGAGAACGTGCTGACCATCACCGGCCGCGGCACGGTCGTCACCGGCGCCGTGGAGCGGGGCACCGTCCGGGTCGGCGACCGGGTCGACGTGCTCGGCGCGGGCCTGGAGACCGTCGTCACCGGCGTCGAGACCTTCGGCAAGCCGATGGAGGCGGCGCAGGCCGGCGACAACGTGGCGCTCCTGCTGCGCGGTGTGCCCCGCGACGCGGTCCGGCGCGGGCACGTCGTGGCGGCCCCGGGGAGCGTGGAGCCCCGGCGGCGCTTCACGGCGCGGGTCTACGTGCTGTCGGCGCGCGAGGGCGGCCGTACGACCGCGGTGTCCACGGGCTACCGGCCGCAGTTCTACATCCGGACCGCCGACGTGGTCGGCGACATCGACCTCGGTGAGGCCGCGGTGGCGCGGCCCGGCGAGACGGTGACGATGACGGTCGAGCTGGGGCGGGAGATGCCGCTGGAGCCCGGCCTCGGGTTCGCCATCCGCGAGGGCGGGCGGACCGTGGGGGCGGGAACCGTGACCGCCGTGGCGTGACGAGCGTGTCCTCCGTCGTACGAGGGGGACCGCGGGCCTGCCCGCGGTCCCCCACCTCACTGACGGCGGCCGGAGCCCCGCACAATGGAGGCGTGAGCGAATCTGTCCCCGTCAGCCGGGCCGTCGATCACGGCACCGCCAAGCTGATGCCCGACGTCGACCGGGAGCGCGCCTGGCTACTCACCGTGGACGGGGCTCCCCAGTCCTACGTCGACCTCGACGAGCCGACCCACCTGGAGTTCGAGTACGCCCGGCGGCTCGGCCACGTCCTGGACGTCGTCGCGGAACCCGGGCTGCCGCTGGAGGTGCTGCACCTCGGCGGCGGGGCGCTCACCCTGCCCCGGTACGTGGCGGCGACCCGGCCCGGCTCCCGGCAGGACGTGGTCGAGGCGGACCGGGGGCTCTCGGAGCTGATCGCCGAGCAGTTGCCCCTGCCGGACGGCGCCGGGATCACGCTGCACGCGGCGGACGCGCGGGCCTGGATCGAGGGGGCGCCCGCCGCTTCGGCCGATGTCCTGCTCGCCGATGTCTTCGGCGGCTCACGGGTGCCGGCGCACCTGACCTCCGCCAGCTACGCCCGTGCGGCCGAGCGGGTGCTGCGCCCGGACGGCGTGTACCTCGCCAACCTCGCCGACGCCGCGCCCTTCGGCTTCCTCCGCTCCCAACTCGCCAACTTCGTGGCCGTGTTCGAGGAGCTGGCGGTGATCGCGGAGCCCGCGGTGCTGCGCGGACGGAGGTTCGGCAACGCCGTGCTGGTCGCCTCGCACCGCCCGGTCGACCTCACCGCCCTGACCCGGCTCGCCGCCTCCGACGCCTTCCCGGCACGTGTCGAACACGGTCCGGCGCTGAGGGAGTTCATCGGCAGGGCCCGCCCGGTGCGGGACGAGGACGCGGTGCCCTCACCCGTGCCCCCCGACGGGACTTTCGGCATCGGCTGAGGGGCGCGCGGCCGAGGTCACCTGCCGGGTGCGGCGGCGCAGGTTCCGGATGTCCGGTACGCACAGCGCGCCCGCCGTGACCACCACGACCAGCGCGGCGCAGCCCCACAGCGCCGAGGTCCGCCCGAACGCCGACTCCGCGGGGCCGGCCAGGGCGGTGGCCATCGGCACCAGGGCGACCGAGCCGAACCAGTCGTAGGCGGCGACGCGGGAGAACTTCTCCTCCGGGATCTCCTGGTGCAGGGCGGTCATCCAGCTGACCCCGAACACCTCCAGCGTCACCCCGGTGACGAACATCACCGCGCACAGCAGGCCGACGGAGACCGGGATCGCGAGGGCGGCGGAGGGAAGCGCCAGCGGGAAGACGCACAGGGTGCCCGCGAGGAGCAGGCGGCGGGGCTTCCAGCGGGTCATCAGCAGGGCGCCCGCGACCGTGCCGGCGCCGAAGAAGCCCAGGGCCAGGCCCCAGGGTCCGGCGCCGCCCAGATGGTCCCGGGCGACCAGCGGGCCGTAGACCGCGTCCGCCGCGCCGACCACCGCGTTCGCCACCGAGAACTGCACGACGACGGCCCACAGCCAGGTCCGGCCGGTGAACTCCCGCCAGCCCTCGCGCAGGTCGGACAGCAGGCCGCCGCCCGGCGCGCGGGGCGCGATGTGACCGACGTCGAGGAAGGCCCGGAGCGACCCGGCGACGCCGAAGGCGACGGCGTCCGCCGCCAGCACCCAGCCCGGCCCGATCGCGGCGACCATCGCGCCGCCCAGCGCGGCACCGCCCACCGCGGCGCCCTGCATGGCCATCCGGAAGACGGCGAACGCCCGGCTGACCTGCTCACCGCTGACCGAGGAGAGCAGCATGCCCTCGGCGGCGGGGGAGAAGAACGCGTGCCCGGTGCCGCCCAGCGCGGTCAGCAGCATCATCTGCCACAGCTGCGGCTCGCCGGTGAGGACCAGCAGGGCGAAGGCGCCCTGGGAGACAAAGTTCAGCGCGTTGGCGGCGACCATCACCCGGTGCCGGGGGAGCCGGTCCGCGACCGCGCCGCCGATCAGCAGGAACAGCACCAGGGGGAGCGTCCGCGCCGCCGCCACCAGGCCCACGTCGCCGCCGTCGCCGCCCGTCTCCAGCACGGCGAAGGCGGCGGCGATGAGCGCGCCGTGACTGCCGAGGTTGGTCACGACCGCGGCGGCGGTCAGCAGCGAGTAGTTGCGGCCCGCCCAGGTGGGGCGGTGGAGCGAGACGGTGGGTTTCACCTGGCGACTATCACCGCGGCGGGGCCGACTTGCCAAGTCGGTTCCCGACCGTTCTCACCCCCGCGACCTGCGCCTAACTGTCGGTGGGCATGCTCTCCGTGAGGCGGACGGTGCTCAGGATCTTCTGGACCGTCGCCTCCGGGAGCTCGTCCTTGACGCCCTTGGCGCCGAACAGGTTCCAGGTGACGTAGTCGCCCGCGCCGTTCTCGAAGGCGAAGGTGATCGCCTTGCCCTCGCTGTCGCACTTGCCGTTCTGCGGGGTGTTCTCCGAGTGGGCGGTGATGAGGCTGCCCTCGATGCCGGAGGCCGTGGTGTACGGCTTGGGCTTGCCGTACTTCACGCTCTTCTTGTCCGGCTGGGTGTAGCCGCCGTAGATCCACCACGGCACCCGGGTCAGCGCCGCCTCGTCCAGGTCCTTGGCTCCGCCCTCACCACGGGTACCGGCGGTGACCAGGGCGGTGTCCTCGGTCCGGCCGTCCTTGTCGGAGTCGACGGTGCACCACTTGGACTTCAGATAGGCCGGAGCGGTGACGGTGGTCCGGTCGAGCTTGCCGTCCTTCTCCTCCCACTCGAAGCCGACGCTGGTGTCCGCGCTGTCGATCTCCCAGTCGGCGGGCACGTCGAACATCGTGCCGAACCGCGTGTTGACGACGACCTTCCAGCCCTCGACGGTCGGTTCCAGCTCCTCCTCGCCGCGCGGGTCGTCGTCGCCGGAGCCGGACGGGCTGGGGTCGGCCGACTTGCTCACGGTGGGACTGGGGGACGCCTTGCCGTCCGCCTTGTCGTCCTTGTCGTCACCGCCGAGCACCAGGACCCCGGTGACCCCGGCCGCCACGACCACGGCCGTGGCCGCCACGATCGCGACCAGCTTGGTGCGGTTGCCGCCGCCACCGCCCTGCGGCGCCGGTGACCCGGCCGAGGTCGGCGCACCCCACTGCGACTGCTGCCCGTAGGGGTTGGGCTGCTGATAGCCGGGCTGCTGATACGGATTCGGCTGCTGGTACCCCGGCTGCTGGTACGGGTTGTTCGACTGTTGCGGGTTCTGCTCGCCCCCGGGCGGCTGCTGTCCTGGCCACATGGGCAGTCACCCTAGCGGCGCCATGGACACGATTCGGTCACCGGGTCTTGTCAGGGACGTAGCAAAGCGGCGCGGGGTCCGGGCCGGGGGCCGCTGCGACCGGTGGCGGGAGGATCACGGCGCGAACCTGGCCAGCCGAGGCTACTCGTGGGTAACATGCCGCCATGAGCGCAGATCAGATGTCGATCGGCGAGTTGCTCGCCGCCACGGTGCCGATGGTTCGGACGCTGAACCTGGAGTACCGGGAGACCACCCCGGAGAAGGCCGTCCTGGTACTGCCGGACCAGGACGAGTACCGCAACCACGTCGGCGGGCCGCACGCCGGCGCGATGTTCACGCTGGGTGAGTCGGCCAGTGGCGCCATCGTGCTCGCGGCCTTCGGCGACCAGCTCTCGCGTGCCGTGCCGCTGCCGGTGACCGCCGAGATCGCCTTCAAGAAGATCGCCCTCGGCCCGGTGACCGCCACCGCGACGCTCGGCCGGCCGATCGACGAGGTCGTCGCGGAACTGGACGCCGGTACGCGCCCGGAGTTCCCGGTGAGCGTCGCCATTCAGCGCGAGGACGGCGCGGTGACCACCGAGATGACCGTCGTGTGGACGCTCCGCCCCAACAGCTGAAAGCTCAAATCCTCCTCAGCGGGTCCCGTACCGGGGCCCGCTGTGTCTTTTCCGGACCACGAGTTCCAAATCGGGTGGGATACCGGCGGTAACTAATCCGCATTCCACGCTCCTTACCCGCGGGGCCTTCGAACTTCTTGTTTCCCGTGAGTAGTTCGTGCGAAGGTGAGCGACCCCTGACCGGCCGAGCCGCTCTCACGCCGTTCAGGTATGCACCAATCGCACGCCCGCTTTTCGACGGACGGCCCCACCGACTGTCGTACGGCGGCTTGGAAGGAACGTTCCATGCCACCCCCCAACCCCCCACGTCCGCCGTACTCCCCGTGTCCCGGCGCCGGTTCCCCGGACTCCGACCGCGACCTCGTCGCCCGGCTGGGCCCCTCCGGCACCGGCGCCGAGGTGCCGCTGCTGATGGCGAGGCACTGGCGGGCCACCCACGCATACGCGTCGATCTGCCTGGCCACGGCCGGCAGCGCCGCGTCGATCGTGACCGCCGCCGCCTTTCACCGACTGCTCGGCCAATCCTCCTGCGGCGCCCTGCGGCCGTACCTTCTGATGACCGTGCGGGACACGGTCAAGGAATGGGTGGCCGATGAAAGCATTTCCGCCGTTCTCCCGGAACTCCGCAAACCCACCGGAGGCCGCGGACTGCGCGCGGCGCGGCCCGCCACACCGGAAAGGAGACAACTCGCCGAGCGTGCCTTCCGGGCCCTTCCGGACGCCTCGCAATGTCTGTTGTGGCACGCCGAGGTGGAGGCGGACCCCCTTTCCGTACCGGCCCGTCTGCTGGGCATCGACACCGCTACCGCCTCGGCCGCGCTGGAACGGGCCCGCGAGCAATTCCGCCTCGCCTGTGTGGGCGCCCACCACGAGTACGCGCCCACCGCGGAGTGCCGGCACCACAACCGCCTGATCGGCCTCCCGGTCCGCCGGGGCGGCTCCCCGCTGCCCGACGTCCGTCGGCACCTGGCGCACTGCCGCTACTGCCGGCACGCGGCCGAACAGCTCGGCCACTTCGAGGACGACCTCGGCACCCTGCTCGCCGAGACGGTCCTCGGCTGGGGCGCACGCCGCTATCTGGACTCCCGCCCCGTCCGCGCCGCCGCGCGCACCGCCCCGGTCCGGCGCCACCGGCGGCCCGCCCCCGCGCGGGTGCCGCGATCCTCGCAGGCACGCGCGAGGGCTGTCGTCGGGGTCGGCGTCCTCTCGCTCGCCCTGCTGGCGACGGTGCTCGTGAGCGACGGCGGCCTCGGCGACAACGGTGTCCCCGACCCGCGGGGCACCTGGAGTGCCGAGCACACCACGAAGGGAACCCCGGCGACCGGCACCGCCGCGACCCGCACGCTCGGACCGGACAGCGGCCGCTTCGTCAACCTGGGCACCGGGCTCTGCCTGGACGTCCGCGGCTCCGCACCCCGCCCCGGCGCCCCCGCGGTGCTCGCCGGCTGCTCGGCCGCCGGGTCCCAGCAGTGGTCGTACCAGGACGACGGATTCCTGCGCAGCGCCGCCGATCCGGCCCTCTGCGTGGCCTCGCCCGCCGGTGGCGGCGCCGTACGGCTCGCCGGCTGTTCCGGGCACGGCTCGGAGACGCGCTACGACCTCACCGTCCACGGCGAACTCCTGGCCCGGGACGACGGCCGCGGCGCCCTCGCGCCCGGCCCCGGCCGGACGGTGACCGTCGCCGACCGGGACCTCTCGGCCGCCCAGAGCTGGCGGTTCGAGGCGGCGACCGCCGAGCCGCGGCGGGAGCGGTCGCCCGGCGCCGGGCCGGACCGCGCGCCGACCCGGGACCGGCAGCCGTACGCGACGCGGCTCGCCGCGGCCGACGGCGGTACCGCACCCGAACCGGCCCTCGGCGCGGACCGGCCGGAGCCGGCGGGCGCACTCCCGGCCCGGCTCACGGAAGCGCTCACCACGCTGCTCTCCCGGCCGCACCCGCGCGTCACGACCCCTTCGGGGTGAGCGGGTAGGCTGCCCCGGCGCGCGCGGCCACGAGCGCGCGCCGGGAACAGGCCCGTACAGGAGAGGAAGCGGCGTTGCACGTCCAGGAATGGCTCGAAACGGTGCCCCCGCTCGCCATCTATCTGCTGGTGGGCCTGGTCATCGGGCTGGAGAGCCTCGGCATCCCGCTGCCCGGCGAGATCATCCTGGTCTCCTCGGCGCTCCTCGCCTCGCAGCACGGTGACATCGACCCCTTCGTCCTCGGCGCCTGCGCCACCGCCGGTGCCATCATCGGCGACTCCATCGGCTACGCCATCGGCCGCAAGGGCGGGCGCCCGCTGCTGGCCTGGCTCGGCGGGAAGTTCCCACGGCACTTCAGCGAGGCGCACATCGCGACCGCCGAGCGGTCCTTCCAGAAGTGGGGCATGTGGGCCGTCTTCTTCGGCCGCTTCGTCGCCCTGCTGCGCATCTTCGCCGGCCCCCTCGCGGGCGTCCTGCACATGCCGTACTGGAAGTTCCTCGTCGCCAACGTCCTCGGCGGCATCCTCTGGGCGGGCGGCACGACGGCGGTCATCTACTACGTCGGCGTGGTCGCCGAGTCCTGGCTGAAGCGGTTCTCCTGGCTCGGGCTGGTCGCGGCGGTCCTCATCGGCCTCGCGTCGTTCCTGGTGGTGCGCCGCAAGGCCAGGAAGGCGCAGGCCCACGGGACGGCGGAGCCCGACCTGGTGCCCGCCGGGGAGTAGTCGGGGGTGCGGCGCGTCACCGGCCGCACCCTCTCGTCGACTACTTCTCGCCGTCGTGCTCCTCGCGGTGCGCCTGGGCGAGTCCCGCGTACATCGTGCCGTTGAGGGTGAGCCCGGCGCGCTCCTCCTCCGTCAGCTCCCGCCTGACCTTCGCCGGTACCCCGGCCACCAGGGAGCCGGGCGGCACGACCATCCCCTGCGGCACCAGGGCCTGCGCCGCCACCAGGGACCCGGCGCCGATCACCGCGCCGTTGAGCACGGTCGCCCCCATGCCGATGAGGCAGTCGTCCTCCACGGTCGCCCCGTGCACCACGGCGTTGTGCCCGATGGAAACACGTTCCCCCACGGTGACCGGGAACCCGGGGTCCGCGTGCAGCGTGCAGTTGTCCTGCACATTGCTGCTCGCCCCCACGGAGATCCGCTCCACGTCGCCCCGCAGCACCGCCCCGTACCAGACGCTGGCGCCCCGCAGCAGCGTCACATCGCCGATCACCGAGGCCGTGGGCGCCACGAAGACGTCCTGGTCGACCTTCGGCTCCCGGCCGCCGATGCCCTTGATCATTCCTGCCTCCCGGTCAGCTGGTACCCGGCACGGTACGCCACCCGTTGGGGCGAAGATCACAGCCCCATCACCGTATCCGGGCGCCGTGCGCTCAGTACCGTGAGCCCGTGCCGAAGAGCAGGAACACGTTCTCGTCCTGGAGTCGCCGAGCGACCCAGCGCGCCGTCCACGCCGGCTGGGCCTGGGTGCAGCGCACCGGCTCGGTGACCGCCGAGCGTCCCGGCCGCCTCCGGTTCGGCGCGATCGGTGAGGCCACCCGGCTGGCCTTCCCGCTCGGCACGGTCTTCGGCGAGCCGTGGATCCACCTCGGCTCGCACTGCATCGTCGGGGAACAGGTCACCCTGACCGCGGGCCTGATGCCCGACCTCGACCTCGGCCCCGAACCGATCCTGCGCATCGGGGACGGCGTGGTCCTCGGCCGCGGCAGCCATGTCATCGCCGACACCACGGTCACCATCGGCAGCGACTGCTACTTCGGGCCGTACGTCTACGTCACGTCCACGAACCACTCCTACGACGACCCGCACGAGCCGATCGGCAAGCAGTGGCCGCGGATGGAGCCGGTGTCGATCGGACCCGGGTGCTGGATAGGCACCGGCGCGGTGATCCTGCCCGGCGCGCGGATCGGCCGCAACGTGGTGGTCGCGGCCGGTGCCGTGGTCCGCGGTGTGGTGCCGGACCACGCGGTGGTGGCGGGCGCGCCGGCCAGGGTGGTCCGGCGCTGGACGCCCGCCGAGGGCTGGCAGCCGCCGCTCAGGACGCCCGCGCCGGTGCCGATCCCGGACGGGGTGACCCCGGAGCAGTTGGCGGCGCTCGCCGAGCTGGACGAGGAGACGGTGGCCCGGCTGGCGCGGCTGGACGCCGAGGGCTGAGCGGGACGTGCTGCCGCGGGCGCCCTCGCAGTACAGTTCGGTGCACGATCGGTGCAGTTCACCGTAGTTCATCGGACCAAGACGTTGGGCGGAATGTGTCGGACCTCGATCTGCTGACCCAGTCCCTGGCGCGCAACGTCAAGCGCTGGCGCACCGAGCGCGGCTTCACCCTGGACACGCTCGCCGCCCGTGCCGGGGTCAGCCGCGGCATGCTCATCCAGATCGAGCAGGCCCGCACCAATCCCAGCCTCGGCACGGTCGTGAAGATCGGCGACGCGCTGGGCGTCAGCATCCCCACCCTGCTCGACTACGAGCAGGGCCCGAAGGTGCGGGTCGTGCCGGCCGAGCAGGCCGTGCGGATGTGGCACTCCGAGACCGGCGGCTACAGCAGGCTCCTCGTCGGCACCGAGGCCCCCGGGCCGTTGGAGATGTGGAACTGGCGGCTGATGCCCGGCGAGAGCAGCGCCTCGGACCCGCATCCCTCCGGCACCGTCGAACTCCTCCACGTCACCTCGGGCGAGTTGACGCTGACCGTCGACGGCGAGGCGCACCGCGTCCCGGCGGGCGCGAGCGCCTACTTCGAGGCGGGCGCCGCGCACACGTACGGCAACGACGGCGAGGTACCGATGGAGTTGGTGCTGGTCGTCTCCGTGCCACCGGTGCGCTGAGCCCCGCCGCGCGGTTGCTACCGTGCGGCCATGCGCGCACCCATCGGACACTTCGACCGTGCCGTCCCCGCCCCCGACTGCCTCGACGAACTGAGCACCCCCGTCGCAGCGGCCCTGCGGGACTGGAGCGGCAGCGTCCCCGCCGACCAGGTCGTCTACGTCGACACCGACCCGCAGTGGGCCGACACCGCCGTGTTCGTCGAGCACTACGGGCGGGAACTGCTGGAGCGGTCGGCCAACTGCGTGGTGGTCGCGGGCAAGCGCGGCGGCGAGACCACCCTGGCCGCCTGTGTGGCGCTCTCCACCACCCGCGTCGACGTCAACGGTGCCGTCCGCCGCCAACTCGGCGCCCGCAAGGCGTCGTTCGCCGCCATGGACACCGCCACCGGCGAGACCGGCATGGAGTACGGCGGCATCACCCCGATCGGACTGCCCGCCCACTGGCCGGTGCTGGTGGACTCCGCGGTCGTCGACCTGCCCTACGTCCTCGTCGGCAGCGGGCGCAGGCGGGGCAAGCTGCTGGTGCCGGGCAAGGCGTTCGCCGAACTGCCCGGCGCCGTCGTGCTGGAGGGGCTCGGGCTCGCCTGACCTCAGTGCGCCGTGTGGTGGGCCAGCGCCTGGTGCGGGTCCGCCGTGCCGGGCACCGGCGCCGGGTCCGCGTGCACCAGGGCGGCGGTGAGCCGCGGGATGGCGTGCAGCAGGGCGTGCTCGGCGTCCACGGCGATCGCGTGCGCCTGCCGTACCGTCGCCTCGCCGTCCACCACCACCGCCACCTCGGCCCGCAGCCGGTGCCCGATCCACCGCAACCGCAGCTCGCCCACCGCGTGCACCCCCGGGACCTGCCCCAGCGCCCGCTCGGCCCGGTCCACCAGGGCCGGGTCGACGGCGTCCAGCACCCGCCGGAACACCTCGCGTGCCGCGTCCCGCAGCACCAGCAGGATCGCCACGGTGATCGCCAGCCCCACGACCGGGTCGGCCCGCTGCCAGCCGAGCGCCGCACCGCCCGCGCCCAGCAGCACCGCCAGCGAGGTGAAGCCGTCGGTGCGGGCGTGCAGGCCGTCGGCGACCAGCGCGGCCGAGCCGATGTCGCGGCCCACCCGGATCCGGTACCGCGCCACCCACTCGTTGCCCGCGAAGCCCACCAGCGCCGCCACGGCCACCGCCGGCAGGTGCTGCACCGGACGCGGATCGAGGAGCCGCTCCACCGCCGCCCACCCGGCGAACGCGGCCGAGGCGGCGATGGTCAGCACGATCGCGAGGCCCGCCAGGTCCTCGGCACGCCCGTAGCCGTAGGTGAACCGCCGGGTCGCCGCGCGGCGGCCGAGGACGAAGGCGATGCCCAGGGGGACGGCGGTCAGCGCGTCGGCGGCGTTGTGCGCGGTGTCGCCGAGCAGCGCCACCGAGCCGGACATCAGCACGACCACTGCCTGGGCCAGAGCCGTCGCGCCGAGCACCGCGAGCGAGACCCACAGGGCGCGCATGCCGCGCGCGGAGGACTCCAGGGCGGCGTCGACCTTGTCGGCGGTGTCGTGGGAGTGGGGCTTGAGGAGATGGGCGACGCGGTGCCGGAGCGGGTGGCGGTGAGGGGGATGGGGGTGGTGGTCAGCGTGGGTGTGAGGGTGGTGGTGCGACTCGGTCACGGGTCCCCCTTGCGGACGGTGTCGGTGGACTTGAGCGGTCCGCTGCCGCCATTATGTGCGTATGAGCGCACGCATGCACCTATCACCTGCGCACCCTGCGCATCCGCACATCCCCGGCGAGGAACAGCTCGCGCTCGCCGCCGAACTCCTCGCCCTGCTCGGGGACCGCACCCGGCTGACCCTGCTGCACGCCCTGACCGGGGGAGAGGCCGACGTCACCACGCTCACCGAGGCGTGCGGCGCCGCCCGCCCGGCCGTCAGCCAGCATCTGGCGCGGCTGCGGCTGGCCGGACTCGTGAGCACGCGCAAGGAAGGCCGACGGGTGGTCTACGCGCTGCGCGACGGCCACCTGCGGCGGCTGGTGGACGAGGCGCTGAACGTGGCCGACCACCGCCTGAGCGACCGGCCCCCGCACGACTGAGGGCGAGCACGGCGGGGCCCGCGCTCAGCGGGTGGGCGTCCTGCCGAGGTACTGCTCCGCGAAGGCCAGCGCCGCCGAGGGGGAGGCGAAGAGACGGCGCAGCCGGGCCAGCGTGGTGCCCGCCCGGTGCGGGTCGCCGGAGGAGGCGCCGTGGTACACCTCCGACAGCCACTGCGAGAACTCCTGGTACTCCCAGACCCGGCCGAGGCACGCCCCCGAGTAGCCGTCGAGACCGGCCGACTCGCCCCGCGTGACGTACGCGACGAGCGCCTCCCCGAGCAGGAAGGCGTCGTGCAGGGCCAGGTTCATGCCCTTGGCGGCGATCGGCGCGGTGAGGTGCGCGGCGTCCCCGGCCAGCAGGAGCCGGCCGAACACCATCGGCTCCACGACGTAGCCGTGCAGGTCCAGCACCCGCTTCTCGATCAGCCGCCCCTCCGTCAGCGGCGGCGCTCCGGCCGCCCCGAGCCGCTCCCGGAGTTCGGCCCAGACCCGGTCGTCGGGCCAGTTCCCGAGGTCGTCGCCCGGCGGGCACTGGAGGTAGTAACGGGTCACCTCGGGGCTGCGGGCCATGTGCCCGGCGAAACCGCGCGGGTGCACGCCGAACACCACGCAGTCGTTGGACGGCGGCGCCTCGGCGAGCAGCGCCAGCCAGCCGACGCCGTGGTCGTACCGCGCGATCCGGACCCGACCCGGCGGGATCGCCTCCCGCGACACCCCGCGCGCCCCGTCGCACCCCGCGACGAAGTCGCAGTGGACGAGCTGCCGTTGGCCGGAATCGGGGTCCGTGTACGACACGGAGGGCCGCTCCGATTCGAGGTCGTGCAACTCCACGTCGCGCACCCCGAAGCGGACCGCGCCGCCCCGGACGTCCGCGTACTCCCGCACCAGGTCCGTCACCAGCAACGGCTGCGGGTAGATGTAGTGGTGATCCCCCGTCAGCTCCGTGTACCCGAGGCGATGACGCTCCCCGGCGAAGCGGAACTCGCACTCCTCGTGCACCTGGGCGCGGGCCGGCAGGTTGCCGGCGAGTCCGCGCTCCTCCAGACCGCGGACCGCCCACTCCTCCAACACGCCCGCCCGGGGCCGCTGTTCGATGAAGGCGCGGCTCTCGGTCTCCAGGACCAGACAGTCGACGGACGCGGCGCGCAGGATGTTGCCGAGGGTGAGCCCGGCCGGTCCGGCGCCGACGACGACCACCGGAAAGCGTTGCGGGGAAGGGGAGTTGGGGTGGGGGGATGAGAACGTTATCCGAGCATTATGTTGCCCCCGGCGGGTGGGGCCCCTGCGACCGGGGTCAGGCGTCAAGTGCGCAGCGGAAGCCCGCGTGACCGCTGGAACTGTCCGGGGTGTTGGAGCTGCGGGCGGCCACGCGGTAGCGGTTGCAGTAGGAGACGTGGCACAGGTGGGAGCCGCCGCGGATGACCTTGGCGGTGCCCTCCGCCGCACCGGCCGGGTCGACGGAGCCCCGGTGCCCGGTGGACCACCAGTCGGCGCACCACTCCCACACATTGCCCGAGGTGTTGTACAGGCCGAAGCCGTTCGGCTCGAACGCGGTCACGGGCGCCGTGCCCCGATGGCCGTCGGCGGCGGTGTTCCTGGTGGGGAAGGTGCCGCGCCAGATGTTGCAGCGGAACTCGCCGTCCTGGTCCAGTTCGTCGCCCCACGGATAGCGGCGTCCCTCCAGGCCGCCCCGGGCGGCGTACTCCCATTCGGCCTCGGTGGGCAGCCGCTTGCCCGCCCAGGCCGCGTACGCGGTGGCGTCGTACCAGGACACGTGGACCACCGGGTGGTCGCCGCGGCCCGCGAGGTCGCTGCCCGGGCCCTCCGGCCGGTCCCAGGAAGCGCCCGCCACCGCGCACCACCAGGGCGTCCGCTCCGGTCGGGGCGCGCCACGGCGCAGCGCCGCGGGCAGGAACCCGGCGAAGACGAAGGACCAGTCCAGGCGTTCGGCGTCGGTGACATGACCGGTGTCGGCGACGAACGCAGCGAACGCGTCGTTGGTCACCGCGCAGGTCTCGATCCGGAACGGCTTCAGCCGTACCGTCCGCACCGGGCCCTCGCCGTCGTCGGGGAAACCCTCGCTGTCCTCGGCGCCCATGAGGAACTCACCGCCCGGCAGGAGCACCGTGCCGTCGACGGCGGCGGGCCCGGTCGGGGCGGTGTACGGGACGGGAGCGGGAGCCGTCGGGGCGGACGTGCCGCCGCCGGACGAGGGCATGCAGCAGGGAGCGGGGGACTGGGGCTCGTGCATCGGCTCATCCTCGTGGACCTGAGGCGGGTGCGGGGTCCCTGTCTACGGCATGGTCCGGGCAGCGGTCCGGCCGGGTCGGCGTCTCCGCCATGGTCCGGGCGGCGGTCCGGCCGGGTCGGCGTCTCCGCCATGGTCCGGGCGGCGGTCCGGCCGGGTCAGCGCAGGAGCGGGATCTCGATGGCCGGGCAGCGGTCCATCACCATCTCCAGCCCCGCCGCGCGGGTCCGCTCGTAGGCCGCCTCGTCGATCACGTCCAGCTGGAACCAGACCGCCTTCGCGCCCTTGGCGACCGCCTCGTCGGCCACCGGTCCGGCCAGCTCGCTGTTGACGAAGACATCGACGACGTCCACCTCGAAGGGGATGTCCGCCAGGGAGGCGTAGCCCTGCTCGCCGTGCACCGTCTCCGCCTTGGGATGGACGGGCACCACGCGCTTGCCGTGGCGCTGGAGCACCTGGGCGACGCCGTACGCAGCCCGCCGCCGGTTCGACGACAGACCGACCACGGCCCAGGTGTCGCCGAGTTCGGTGAGGATCTTGCGGATCGTCGCTTCGTCGCCGTACACCCGTGCCTCCTAGGCCCCATGACATGCCCGTGCTCCGGCCGTTCTCCGGCCCGTCCTGGGGAGAACGGCCGGGAGCGCGCGGAGATTCCCCGGACCGCGCTGTCCGGAAACGGCTTCGCGTGCTGCGCCGGGGCGCCCGCCCGCCTAGGCTCGGGGAGTGCTGCGCATCACCGACGCCCGAACGGGCGCGTCCGTCGACGCCACGCCCGCCCGGCGCGGCCTGACCCGGGTCGAGGCCCATGTGTCGGGCTTCGACACCGGCGCCCTGCGCGTGCTCCTCGTCACCGACCTCCTGGTCCGGGCCCTGGAACTCGGCGGCACGCCCGTCTGGGCGGTGCTCCGCACCGGCCACGAGCAGCCGGAACTGCGGGCCGGCGCCGCCGCCCTCGGTATCCGCCCGCTGGAGGACGGCCGGGAGGTCGGCCGGAGCCTGGGTGAGAAACAGGTCATTCACGTCGTCGCGGCCGACGCGGGACCGGAGGCGGACCAGGGCCCGGAGGGTGTGCGGCTCGCCGTCGCGCCGGTGCACGCGGCGTCGCCGGCGCCCCTCGCGGGCGCGGACCCGGTCGCCCTGCGCCTGGCCCTGCTCACCCCGCGCCGGGACCGGCCCGTACGGCTGGACACGGAGGCCCTGACCGAGGCCCACGACACCCTCGCCCGGTGGCGGCACGCGGTGGCCGGATGGGCGCGGCACCCCTCGCGGCCCATCCCGGACCACGTCCGCACGGAACTGCGCGCGGCCTGGGAGGACGATTTGGACGTGCCCGGCGTGCTGCGCCTGCTCGCCCGCGTGGCCGAGGAACCGGAACTCCCCGACGGCGCCCGCTTCGAGACCTACGCCTACGCCGACCGGCTGCTCGGGCTCGACCTCGTCCGCGACCTGGGACACCCGCTGTGATCGCGCGCGCCGGCACGGGCCCGCTGCGCAGACTGGTCGTCCTGCGGCACGCCAAGTCGGCCTGGCCCGAGGGGGTCGCCGACCACCGCCGTCCGCTCGCCCCGCGCGGTCTGCGGGACGCCCCGGCCGCCGGCCGCGCCCTGGCCGAGTCCGACCTGCTGCCCGACCTCGCCCTGTGCTCCACCGCGGTACGCGCCCGGCGGACCTGGGAGCTGGCGTCCGCCGAGTGGGGCACCCCGCCGCCCGTGCGGTACGTGCCGCAGCTGTACGCGGCCGAGGTCGCCGATCTCCTCGACGCCGTGCACGCGACGCCGGACGCGGTGGAGACGCTGCTGCTGATCGGGCACAACCCCGGTCTCGAACAACTGGTGACCGAACTCGCCGGGGACAGCCTGGACGACGCGCTCGACGCGGTCCGGGTGAAGTTCCCCACGTCCGCCGTCGCCGTACTGGCCTGGCGCGGCACCGCCTGGAGCGCCCTCGCCCCCGGCACCGCCCTGCTGACCTGGTTCGCGGTGCCCCGCGGAAGGAAGGACCGGCCGGCCCTGTCATAGGCTGGCCGGATGCAGGACGAGTACCGCACAGTGGCCCGCGCGGGCGTGCACGAGACCGAGGTCAACCGCTCCCGCTTCCTGTGCGCCCTCGCCCCGGCGGCCACCGAGCGGGAGGCCCAGGACTTCCTCGCCGCCGTCCGCAAGGAGCACGCCGACGCCACCCACAACTGCTTCGCCTACGTCATCGGCGCCGACGCCGCGGTCCAGAAGGCGGGCGACGACGGCGAACCGGGCGGTACCGCCGGCGTCCCGATGCTCCAGATGCTGCTCCGCCGCGACATGCGGTACGTGGTCGCCGTCGTCACCCGCTACTACGGCGGCGTGAAGCTCGGCGCGGGTGGCCTCATCAGGGCGTACGGAGGTGCCGTCGGCGAGGCACTCGACGCGCTGGGCACGATCACCCGCCGCCGCTTCCGGCTGGCCACGGTGACCGTCGACCACCAGCGGGCCGGCAAGGTCCAGAACGATCTGCGCGCCACCGGACGCGAGGTGCGCGACGTCCGCTACGGCGAGGCGGTCACCATCGAGATCGGGCTGCCCGACGCCGACGTCGACGCGTTCCGGGCCTGGCTGGCCGACGCCACCGCCGGGACCGCCGGGTTCGAACTGGGCGGGGAAGCATACGGAGATGCCTGACACAACGGTTATAAGCGGCGATCTCGAAACGGGTAGGACGGTCGATACGGGAGTAACCGCCCGTGATGTCAGACCCGGCCGTTAGTCTTCGGGGATCATGAGGCTCCTGCACACGTCCGACTGGCACCTGGGCCGGGCGTTCCACCGCGTGAACATGCTCGGCGCCCAGGCCGACTTCGTCGACCACCTCGTCACCACGGTGCGTGAGCGCGAGGTGGACGCCGTGGTCGTGTCGGGAGACGTGTACGACCGGGCGGTGCCCCCGCTCGCCGCCGTCGAACTCTTCGACGACGCCCTGCACCGCCTCGCCGCCCTCGGCGTACCCACCGTGATGATCTCCGGGAACCACGACTCCGCCCGCCGGCTCGGGGTCGGCGCCGGGCTGATCGACCGCGCGGGCATCCATCTGCGCACCGACCCGGCGGCCTGCGGGACGCCCGTGCTGCTCACCGACGCCCACGGCGACGTGGCCTTCTACGGCCTCCCGTATCTCGAACCGGCCCTGGTGAAGGACGAGTTCGCGGTGGACCGGGCCGGACACGAGGCGGTGCTGGCCGCCGCCATGGACCGGGTGCGCGCCGATCTCGCGGCACGCTCGCCGGGCACCCGTTCCGTGGTCCTGGCGCACGCCTTCGTCACCGGCGGCGAGGCCAGCGACAGCGAACGGGACATCACCGTCGGCGGGGTCGCCGCGGTACCGGCCGGGGTCTTCGACGGCGTCGACTACACCGCGCTCGGCCACCTCCACGGCTGCCAGACCATCACCGACCGGGTGCGCTACTCCGGCTCGCCGCTCGCCTACTCCTTCTCCGAGGCCGCCCACCGCAAGAGCATGTGGCTGGTCGAACTGGACGCCGAGGGCCGGGTGAGCGCCGAGCGGCTCGACTGTCCCGTGCCGCGCCCGCTGGCCCGGATCCGCGGCACCCTGGAGGACCTCCTCGCCGATCCGGCCCTCGCCCGCCACACGGACGCCTGGGTCGAGGCCACCCTCACCGACCCCGTCCGCCCCACCGAGCCCATGGCCCGGCTGACCGAACGCTTCCCGCACACCCTCAGCCTGGCCTTCGACCCCGACCGCTCCCCGGACGACCCGGACGTCTCCTACGCCCGGCGGCTGGCCGGACGCGACGACCAGCAGATCGCCGAGGACTTCGTCGCCCATGTGCGCGGCGCCGGACCGGACGAGGCCGAGCGCGCCGTCCTGCGCGACGCCTTCGACGCGGTCCGCGCGGACGCGGTCGTACGGGAGGTGGCCCGGTGAGGCTGCACCGGCTCGACATCACGGCCTTCGGCCCCTTCGGCGGCTCCCAGAGCGTCGACTTCGACGACCTCTCCGCGGCCGGGCTGTTCCTGCTGCACGGCCCCACCGGGGCGGGCAAGACCACGGTCCTGGACGCCGTCTGCTACGCGCTCTACGGCACCGTGCCCGGCGCCCGCCAGACCGGCCAGGGCCTCACCCTGCGCAGCGACCACGCCGAACCCGCCACCCGCACCGAGGTGCGCCTCGAACTCACCGTGTCGGGACGCCGGTTGGAGATCACCCGGCAGCCGCCCTGGGAACGCCCCAAGAAGCGCGGCACGGGCACCACCCTCGACAAGGCCCAGAGCTGGCTGCGCGAGTACGACGCCACCACCGCGGCCTGGAAGGATCTCAGCCGCTCCCACCAGGAGATCGGCGAGGAGGTCACCCAGCTGCTCGGCATGAGCCGCGAACAGTTCTGCCAGGTGGTCCTGCTGCCCCAGGGCGACTTCGCGCGCTTCCTGCGCGCCGACGCCGAGGCGCGCGGCCGGCTGCTGGGCCGCCTCTTCGACACCCACCGCTTCGCCGAGGTGGAGAAGCGCCTCGCCGAGCGCCGCCGCGCCGCCGAGGCCGAGGTGCGCGAGGGCGACACCGCGCTGCTGGCCGACGCCCACCGTATGCAGCAGGCGGCGGGCGGCGCCATGGAGCTGCCCGCACTCGATCCCGGCGAGCCGGGCCTCGCCGAGGCCGTCCTCACCGCGGCCGCCGTCGCCCGCAGCACCGCGCGCGAGGAACTCACCGTCGCCCACTGCCGGTTGGCCACCGCCGAGTCCGCCCAGCACGCGGGCGAACGCGCGCTGGCCGACGTACGGGAGACCGCGCGTCTCCAGCGCAGGTTCGCCGAGGCGGGCGAGCGGGCCCGGCTCCTGGAGGAACGGGCCGACGGGTACCGCGAGGCACAGGCGCGCATGGAGCGGGCCCGCAAGGCCGAAGCGGTGGCCCCCGCCCTGGAGTTGCGGGACGACACCGACGCCGAACACCGGCGGGCGGACCTCGCCCGCGCCCGCGCGGGCGCACTGCTCCCGGACGCTCTCACCGAGGCCGGCGCCGGTGTGCTCGCCGCCGAGGCGCGGCGGACCGCCGAGGAACTCGGCGGCCTGGAGTCGGCCCGCCGCGCCGAGCAGCGCCTGGCCGGACTCGTCGACGAGCGGGCCGGACTGGACCGTCAGGAACGAGCCGACGAGGACGTCCTGGAGGAGACCGGGGCATGGCTGGCCGGATGGGAGACGGCCCGCGCGGCTCTGCGGGCCCGGATCGACACCGCCCAGGAGGCCGCCACCCGCGCCGAGCAGATCGCCGGCCGACGGGATCCCGCGGCGAAGCGGCTCGACGCGGCCCGGCTGCGTGACCAGCTCGCCCGGGACACCGACACCGCCGCCGAACTGGCGCGCGGGGCACAGGAGAAGACCCTGGCGGCCAAGGCGCACTGGCTGGAGGTGAAGGAGCGGCGCCTGAACGGCATCGCGGCCGAACTCGCCACCCAGCTCGCCGACGGCGAGCCCTGCGCGGTCTGCGGCGCCACCGAACACCCCGCGCCCGCCCGCAAGGACGCCGGGCACGTCGACCGGGCCGCCGAGGAGCGTGCGCTCGCGGCCTTCCAGGCCGCGGAGCGGACCCAGGGCGAGCAGGAGCGCCGGCTCGGTGTCGTCCGTGAGGCGCTCGCCGCCGCCTCCGCCGAGGCCGGGGACACGCCCACCGGGCGCCTCGTCGAGGAAGTCGAGGAGCTGGAGCGGCTGTTCACCGCCGCCCGGCACGAGGCGTCCGACCTCCTCGCGGCCCGAGAGGAGCTGTTCGGCGCCGAGCAGGAACACGAGCGGCGCACCACGGCCCGCCGGCAGGCCGAGGTGCGGACCGCCGCGCGGGTGGGGCACCGCGAGCGGCTCGACCGCGAACGGGCTTCGCTGGAAGCCGAGTTGGCCGAGGCCCGGGGCACCGAGGACAGCGTGGCCGCCCGCTTCACCCAACTCGAACGCCGGGTCGCGCTGCTCACCGACGCCGCCGACACCGCCCGGGCCGCCGAGGACAGCGCCCGGCGCCTCAAGGACGCCGACGCCCGGCTCGCCGACGCCGCGTTCCGCGCCGGCTTCGACACCCCGCGGGCCGCCGCCGACGCCCTGCTGGACGGCGCCGCGCACCGCGAACTCCAACGGCGCCTTGACGCCCACCAGGCGGAGGAGGCCGCGGTACGGGCCGTGCTCGCCGAGACCGACACCACGGCCGCAGCCCAGCGCCCGCCCGCCGACCTCGCCGAGGCGGAACGGACCGCCGCCGAGGCCGCCCGACGCCTGCGCGAGGCGTCCTCCGCGCGCGACGCCGCCGACCGGCGCTGCGCCGAACTCGACCGGCTCTCCGCCCGCTCGGCGGAGGCCGTACGGCGGCTCGCGCCGCTGCGCGCCCGGCACGACCGGGTGGCCCGCATGGCCGGGCTCACGGCGGGCACCTCGGCGGACAACGAACGCCGGATGCGCCTGGAGTCCTATGTCCTGGCCGCCCGGCTGGAACAGGTCGCGGCCGCCGCGACGGTACGCCTGCGCCGGATGTCGTCCGGCCGCTACACGCTGGTTCACTCCGACGACCGCTCCGGACGCGGCCGCAGCGGGCTGGGGCTGCATGTCGTCGACGCGTGGACCGGGCGTGAGCGGGACACGGCGACCCTGTCCGGCGGCGAGACCTTCTTCGCCTCGCTGGCCCTGGCCCTCGGGCTCGCCGACGTGGTCACCGACGAGGCGGGCGGTGTCCGGCTGGACACGCTCTTCATCGACGAGGGCTTCGGCAGCCTGGACGACCAGACCCTCGACGAGGTCCTGGACGTGCTGGACTCCCTGCGGGAACGCGACCGCAGCGTCGGCATCGTCAGCCATGTCGCAGACCTGCGCCGCCGAGTCCACGCCCAACTGGAGGTAGCAAAAAGCCGAACAGGCTCAACCCTCCACCAACACCCGACAACCTGACCGAGACCACCCCGCAGGGGCGCGAGGAACGGCGCGACCCAGCCACAACGTCCCCGCGGCCAACCACGGCGCCGACCCCCCCAAAGGGGCGCGGGGAACTGCGCGACAAACCACGACGGTCCCGCGGCCAACCACGGCGCCGACCCCCCAGGGGCGCGGGGAACTGCGCGACCAGCCACAACGGCGCCGCAGCCGAAACCACTCACCGCGGCCGAACCCCGCACCGCAGCAGGAGCGTCACCGCCCCAGCGGCCGCCGCGGCAACGGCGAGGAATAGACGACGGACGTAGTCACGGACCCCAGCGCGCCGATCTTCCCCGACACCTCCTCCAGATGCCGCATGGAACGCGCGGCCACCTTGATCACAAAGCAGTCGTCGCCCGTGACATGGTGCGCCTCCAGAATCTCCGGTGTCACGTCCACCAGATCATGGAACGGCTTGTAGTTCCCCGTCGGATACCGCAGCCGCACGAACGCCAGGATCGACATGCCCAGCGCTTCCGGTGCCACCACCGCGGAGTACCCCTGGATGACACCCGCCTCCTCCAGCCTGCGCACCCGCTCGGTGACCGCGCTGGCCGACATCGACACGGCCCGCGCCAGCTCGGCGAAACTGGCCCGTCCCTCCCGCTGGAGGACATCGAGGATGCGCCAATCCGTGGCGTCCGGTGAAAACGTGGTCATGAACCAGAGCTAACAGGGATTCCCCGGCCGATCAAGAGTCGTGCCGGGGATTGTCCCTTCAGGGAGGAGATCCACCCCCCGTAGATTTCCGGTCATAAGGAGCCACCTCGGAAAGGCCAGCCCATGAACAGCGTCACCACCACCGCCAACCCGGTCCTGCGTGTGGCCCCCGCCGCCCCGGCCGTCGCCGCCGCCCACTTCCGGGCGAGCCTCGCCTTCCACGCCGATGTCTCCGACGTCGCCGCCGCGCTCGCGGCCGACGGCGACCCCGGGTTCGTCGTCCTGGACTCCCGCTCCACCGCCTCCTGGGACCAGGGCCACGTCCCCGGTGCGGTCCACCTGCCGACCGCGCTCATCGCCGAGCAGGCGGAGCGGCTCCTCGACAAGTCGGTGCCCGTGGTCACCTACTGCTGGGGCCCCGGCTGCAACGGCGCCACCCGCGCCGCGCTCGCCCTCGCCGAACTCGGCTACCAGGTCAAGGAGATGCTCGGCGGATTCGAGTACTGGGCCCGCGAGGGCTTCGCGTACGAGACCTGGGAGGGCGCCGCCCGCAAGCCCGCCGACCCGCTGACCGCCCCGGTCGACGGCGAGGACTGCGGCTGCTGACAGGGCGCCCGGCGCACCGCGGGAAAAGGTGTCCGGGACACCGAACTCCGGTGCGGAGACGGCGTGTAGGTTTCTGCGCCATGGTGCGACACAGGGTGCAGTGGGTGGAGTCGGGCGGCGGGCCGCTCATCGCGGTGCCGGAGACGGTGCTGCCCTTCTGGGCGGGTGCCGAGGGCGACGAGACCGCCTCCGACTACGACCGGGCCTGTGAGATCGACGGCGCGCTCGGTCTGCTGCCGGTGGGGGACAGTGCGGCCCTGGTCCTGGGCGACGAGCCCGCGTCCACCACCTTCGTCCAGGAGCACGGCACCTTCGTACGCCGGTCCGCCGCCACCTCGGAGGCCGCGGTCCTCGCCGCCCTGCCGTCGGCGCTCGTGGGCGCGGAATGGGGCGAGGAGGTCCGCTGGAAGGTGCCGGGTCCGGTGTTCCTCTTCGACTCGGCCCGGCCCGGCACCGAGACCCGACGCGCCGCCCCACTGCGCATCCCCCTGACGCCGGGCCCGTACGCGGTGCGGGCGGCCCGGGTGCGAACCGGCACGGAGACCTGGCCCGGACTCGTACAACTACGGCCGCTGGAAGGCTAGTTCAGCGGTCGCGGTCCGCCCCGTCGACCGCGGCGGCCGAGATGGCGGACCGGAAGTCACCTCAGAGCTGGGCGAGTTCGTCGACCAGGTCGTCCAGGCCCAGGGAGCCCTGGGACAGGGCGGCCATGTGCCAGGTCTTGAGGTCGAACGCGTCGCCCTGCCGCTCGCGGGCCTTGTCCCGCCCCAGCAGCCACGCCCGCTCGCCCAGCTTGTAACCGATCGCCTGGCCCGGGATCGTCAGATAACGGGTCAGCTCGCTGCTCACGAAGTCCTTCGGCCGGCTGCTGTGCGCACCGAAGAACTCCTCGGCCAGCTCGGGCGTCCAGCGCTCACCCGGGTGGAAGGGGGAGTCGGCGGGGATCTCCAGCTCCAGGTGCATGCCGATGTCGACGATGACCCGGGCGGCACGCATCATCTGCGCGTCGAGGTAGCCGAGCCGCTCCTCGGCGTCCGCGAGGAAGCCGAGTTCGTCCATCAGCCGCTCCGCGTACAGCGCCCAGCCCTCGCAGTTGGCGCTGACCAGGCCGACGGTGGCCTGGTAACGGGAGAGGTCGTCCTTGACGTGCACCCACTGCGCGAGCTGGAGGTGATGGCCGGGAACGCCCTCGTGGTACCAGGTCGAGACCAGGTCGTACACCGGGAAGCGGGTCGCCCCCATCGTGGGCAGCCAGGTGCGGCCCGGCCGGGAGAAGTCCTCGCTCGGCGAGGTGTAGTACGGGGCCGCCGCGCCGCCGGGCGGAGCGATCCGCGACTCCACCTTCCGCACCCGCTCGGCGAGTTCGAAGTGGGTGCCGTCGAGGGCTTCGATGGCCCGGTCCATCAGGCCCTGGAGCCACTTCTGGACCTCCTCGACCCCTTCGATCGCCCTGCCGTGCTCGTCGAGGTGGGCGAGCGCCGTCCACGGAGTCTCCGCGCCGGGCAGGACCTTCTCGGCCTCGCTCCGCATCTCGCCGAGCAGCCGGTGGAACTCCGACCAGCCGTAGGCGTACGCCTCGTCCAGGTCGAGATCGATGCCGTTGTAGTGGCGCGACAGCCGGGCGTAGCGCTCGCGGCCGACGATGTCGGGGGCGCCCTCGACGGCCGGGGCGTACACCTCCCGCATCCAGTCGCGCAGTTCCACGACGGCCGCGGTCGCCGTGCGGGCCGCCTCGTCCAGCTCGGTGCGCAGCGCCTCGGGGCCCGCGGCGGCGAAGTCCTCGAACCAGCCGCGGCCCTCGCCGGTGTCGGCCCACTCGGTGAGCTGCTCCAGGAAGGTCCCGGTCGGCCGGGGTGCCGCGTACAGCTTCCGTTCCAGGCCCAGTTCGAGGGCCTCGCGGTAGCCGCCGAGCGCGGCCGGCACCGCGCGCAGCCGCTCGGTGATCGCCGCCCAGTCCTCCTCGGTCTCGGCCGGGGTGATGGCGAAGATCTCGCGCACCGAATGGGCGGGCGTGCCCATGTTGCCGACCGCGCGCAGACCCTCGTCCGCCTCGTGCACGGCGAGTTCGGCGGTCAGCCGCTCCCGCAGCAGGCGGGCGCACCGGCGCTCGATGGCGCTGTCCGCGCCGGGCTGCCGCTCGGCGGTGTCGAGCCTGGCCAGCGTCGTCCGAGCCAGCTCCGCGAGCGCCTCCTGCCCCGCGGGTGAGAGGTCGGGCAGCCGACTCGAACTCTCCCTGTCGCCGAGATACGTACCGGTGACGGGGTCGAGGGCGATGAGTTCGTCGACGTAGCTGTCGGCGACCTCACGGGGCAGCGGGCTCTTCGTCTCTGACATGCGGCCCATCCTCCAACGGGGCCCGCCGCCCGTCACCCCGATTGCGCCGAGGGCGAAGGCGGGAGCAGCGGGCCGCACTCCCACCGCTGGAAGATCAGCCGGGTCTCCACCCGGGCGACCTCCCGATGGGCCGTGAACTCGTCCAGGACCAGCCGTTGGAGATCGGTCATGTCCGCGACCGCGACATGGACCAGATAGTCGTCGGGGCCGGTGAGATGGAAGACGGTCAGTGACTCCGGCAGCGCCCGGATCCGCTCCACGAACGGTCCCACCAGCTCCCGGCGATGCGGCCTGACCTGCACCGACAGCAGGGCTTGCAGGCCACGCCCGAGCTTCGCGGGGTCCAGCCGCAGCTGATGGCCGAGTATCACTCCGGCCCGCCGCAGCCGGGTCACCCGGTCCAGGCAGGTCGACGGCGCGACCCCGACCTGCGCGGCGAGGTCCCGGTACGTCGTCCGGGCGTCGTTCTGCAACAACCGCAGCAGATGAAGGTCCACCGGATCCAGTACGACAGATTCGGCCACTGGCCGAACGTAGCACGGTGTTCGATTCCTGTGACCCGGTGGGCGTTCACTCTTCCGCCCATGGAGACCCCTGTGCGATCGAGAGCCCTCGCCACCGAAGCCGTGCACGCAGGCCGCGACGATCTCGCCGGTCTGGGCCTGCACGCCCCGCCGATCGACCTGTCCACGACGTACCCCTCCTACGACAGCCGCGGCGAGGCCGCCCGGATCGACGCGTTCGCCGAGACCGGCGCCGATCCGGACGGCCCGCCGGTGTACGGACGGCTCGGCAACCCGACCGTCGCCCGCTTCGAGACCGCGCTGGCCCGGCTGGAGGGCACCGAGTCGGCGGTGGCGTTCGCCAGTGGCATGGCCGCGCTGAGCGCGGTCCTGCTGGCCCGGGCCGCGACGGGCCTGCGGCACGTCGTCGCGGTACGGCCCCTGTACGGATGCAGCGACCATCTGCTGACGGCCGGGCTGCTCGGCTCCGAGGTGACCTGGACCGGCCCGGCGGGCATCGCGGACGCGCTGCGCCCCGACACCGGCCTGGTGATGGTGGAGTCCCCGGCCAACCCCACCCTCGCCGAGGTCGACCTGCGGGCGGTGGCGCACGCCTGCGGGTCGGTGCCGCTGCTCGCGGACAACACCTTCGCCACCCCCGTGCTCCAGCGTCCGGCCGAGCAGGGCGCGCGACTGGTGCTGCACAGCGCGACCAAGTACCTCGGCGGGCACGGCGACGTGATGGCGGGCGTGGTGGCCTGCGACGAGGAACTCGCCGGGCGGCTGCGGCAGGTGCGGTTCGCCACCGGCGGGGTCCTGCACCCGCTGGCCGGGTACCTGCTGCTGCGCGGCCTGTCGACGCTGCCGGTCCGGGTCCGCGCGGCCTCCGCGACCGCCGCCGAACTGGCCCGTCGGCTGGCCGCCGACCCGCGGGTGGCCCGGGTGCATTATCCGCGCATCGGCGGCGCGATGATCGCCTTCGAGGTGCACGGCGACCCGCACGAGGTGATCTCCGCGGTCCGGCTGATCACCCCGGCGGTCAGTCTCGGCAGCGTCGACACCCTGATCCAGCACCCGGCGTCCATCAGTCACCGCATCGTCGACGCGGACGACCGGCGGGACGCCGGGGTGAGCGACCGGCTGCTGCGGATGTCGGTGGGCCTGGAGGACGTGGCCGACCTGTGGTCGGACCTGGACGCCGCGCTGGGCGCCGCCGGGGGCGGGAACGGCGCCGGCCACCAGGGCGAACCCCTGATGGCCGGCCGGTCGTCCTGATCGCTACGGGGTCTCGGCCCGGGTGACACCCACCGTGCCCCTCGGCTGCCCGACCGGAGCGATCCGCGCTGTGATCACCAGCGTGCCCTCCTCGATCTGGTAGTCCAGGGGCAGCCCCAGCCCCCGCATCGCGGCGACCATGCCGGTGTTGGACGCCTGCGTGACCGCGTACACGCTGTCGCAGTCGGCCTCGGCGGCCAGGGCCACCAGCCGTCGGAGCAGCTCCGCCCCGATGCCCCTGCGCTGCCACGCGTCCTCGACGATCAGCGCGACCTCGGTCTCGTCGCCGTCCCAGAGCAGGTGCCCGAGGCCCACGATCCGCCCCGACGCCGTCTGCACGGCGAGCGTGCGCCCGTACCGCGGACTGAGCAGGTGGTTCAGGTACCGGTCCGCGTCCCCGACCGGCCCGTGGTACCGCCTGCTCAGCGTGTGCGCCGAGCACCGCTCGTGCATGGCCTTGGCGGCGTCGACGTCATCGGTGTCGGCCCGCCGTACGGTGATGTCGCTGCCCTCGGGCAGCGTCAGCACGTCCTGTCCGCCGGGCACCCGCGGACCGAGCCGGGCGTCCAGCTCCACCAGGGCGCGGGCCCGCGCGAACTCGGTCGGGGTGAACGGCAGGTACGGCCGCTCCACGGTGATCACTCCGCCTTCCGGTGCCCGCAGCCGCATCACGGTCTCCTCCAGTACGCCCTCCACGGGAACGCCCTCCGGCGCCCGTCCGGCGACCGGTGCGCCCGGCAACTGACGGATGGTGCAGCGGCCCAGCAACTGGCGTAGCGCCAGCGGAAGTTCGGCGGCGTCCAGCGCGGTGCGGGTGGCGAGGCCGAGGACCCGGGTCGGCGCGTCGACCAGGTCGTGCGCGTCGGCCCGCTCGATCCAGGTGTCCGTGCCGCCCGCCAGGGAGACGGCCCGGGTGATCTCCGCGGCGGCCCGGTCGCCCGGGGCGCGCAGCAGGAACTCGTCGACCGTGCCGTTGCCCAGCGGATGCGTCTGGAGGCTCAGGATGTCCACCCGCTGCTCCGCGAGGGCCGTGCACAGCACGGCGAGCGATCCGGGCTCGTCCTTCACGGTCGTCCGCATCCGCCACAGGGTGCTCTCGCCGATCGCGTCCTCGGCCGGCCGCGACGACTCGTCCGCGGGCCCGGCCTGCCGCTCAGCGGCGGGCCGGGCACCGGTATGGTCCGCGGGCGGTGCGTGACCGTGGCGGCGTGCCCACCAGACGTGGAACACCGCCGTGGCGATCAGCACGACCGCGGACACCAGCAGCAGCTGGGGGCCGTCCGGGCCGTGCCCGATCAGGTTGGCGACGGCGTCCGCTACGGCCACGGCCGTGAACAGCGCGGCCAACTCGATGACGTCCCGCCGCCAGTGGTGGACGGGACGGCCGTGCTTCGCACGGGTCACATCAGACATGTCTCGACTCATGCAGCCACTGTGAAGGAATGGTGTTGCGTGATCACGAACGCTTTGTGACCGGGCGGTAAAGATCACTTCTGCACCTTTTGCCGCTCTTTTTGCCGTTGTGTTGCCGGCGTCGCACGGTCACGTTTCCTGCCTGGCCGCCCCACCCGTGTCCACCGCCGGCCACCCTGCATGGCCCCCGGCGGCTACGTCACGCGGCCACCCCGGCCTCCAGCGTGCCGCGCAGCCGCCGTGCCTGCGCCACCAGCCGGGAGGAGCCGCCCCGCTCCGCCGTCTGCGCCAGCTGCGGCACCTCGCCGCGCGCGCCGCAGCGCCCGGCACAGTCCGCGGCCAAGGCCAGCAGATCCGCAAGCCCGCGCGGCGGCGGGCCGGTCCTCGCACCCGCCGGTTCGGCCAGCACGGCCGGCAGGGTGTGCCGGAGCACCTCCCAGACGGTGGCCTCGGCACCGGTGGCCGCCGCCGTCCGCACCGACTCCACCAGCCGTGACGGCTTGACCGTCCCGCTCGCCATCAGACCGCCGAGGTCCCCGCCCAGCCGCGCGGTGTCCAACTGCCCTCCGGCCGCGAGGACCAGCAGCGCGTCCACCGCGGCGAGCCGGTCCGCCTCGTGCCGGGCCCCCAGCCCGTACGCCACCCCCAGATGCAGGGCCGGGCCCGCCTCGCCGCCGGACTCCGCGAGCCGGGGAAGGATCGCGGCGGCGCCCCGGGTGTCCTCCACCGCGGTCGAGGACAGATCTCGCAGCAGCCGGACCGCGACCAGTTCCCGCCGTTCGGGCAGGAGGGCCGCCCAGTGCGGGCGCTGGGCGCCGTCCCAGTGGTAGCAGTGCCAGCGCTCGCGGTAGACGCTCACGGGGCGGCCCAGTGGTCGCAGCTCGGGCGGGAAGTCCCGCTGGAGCTCTTCGACTTCGGAGAACTCCAGCAGCACTCGCGGGCCCGCCGTGCGCCGCCGTACCGCCGGCAGGTCCGGCCCGCCCGAGGTGAGCCACCGGGCCAGCCGGTCGCCCTCGGGCGTGCCGAGCGCGACGGCCCGTTCGGCCGCCGCCCCGGCCGCGGTCCGGTCCCTCCGTCCGACCCGGAGCAGCGCCAGCGCGAAGTCGACGGGCGCCGGGGTCACCCCCAGCTCCCGGTAGGTGTCGAGCCGGGACACCAACTCGTCCGGTACGAGGAGGCCGGTGCCGAAGGAGGGGGTGGCGAGCAGGAAGGGCGGCGGGTCCGCCGACACGAGCCGGGCGACCTCCCAGATGCGGGCGTTGAACGCCCGGCTCAGCGGGGCGTGCACACAGTCCGTCCGCGACATCGGGTCCTGGGGTATGCCGCGGAACCCGTGCGGAGCGGTCCGGCCGAGCAGCGCGGCGAGGACGAGTTCCAGAGGCCGATGGCCGAAGAAGTCACCCGGATCGACCTGGTCGACGGAGAACCAGTGCAGCCGGCCCACCACGGGCGCCAGCGCCTCCCGCAGCGCGTCCCGGTCCCGGTGGGCATGGCGCACCAGTCCGTCCAGCGTGCGCTCGAAGGCGGCGACGTCGTCCTCCGCGGCGAGCAGCGCCCCCACCTCCTCGGCGAGTTCGGCCGCCGACTCCGGAGCGGGCGCCAGCCGTTCCGGCACCGGGGCGGGCGGCAGGGACTCCTCGTAGGGCGCCGCCGGTGCCGGGGCGACCCCGAGCGCGCCGGCCACCCGCGCGCGCAGGGCGGGCGTCAACTGCTCGGCAGCCGACACGAGTTCCTCCCGGATTCCCGTTTCCGCGGTTCCAGGGGCGTGCCGTTCCACCAGCTTGACCGCCCGCTCCTGGATCTCGGAGTCCGGGTGCGCGAGGGCCTGCGCCAGGGCGGGCAGCAGCACCTCGGTGGCGGAGGCGTCCCGGGCGAGAACCTTGCCGAGCAGGACGAGCTGGGACCGCACCAGCTTCTTCTCGGTGCGGAACAGCACCGCCTGGGACATCTCGGCCAGCCGGTGCGGCGCGAGTTCCCCGTCCAGTGCCAGCCCGGCCAGCACCGACTGGGCGTGCGCGGCGACCGGCGAGGCCGCGTCCCCGGCGAGTGCCGTCCAGTCGGCCACGCGCTCCCGCTGCTCCTCACGGGTCGGTTCCAGCGCCCGCACCAGGTGCAGGAACGCCCGGACGTCGGAGGCCCGGCCGCCCCGCAGCAGCCGGGCCACACATCCGTCCAGCAGCGCCTTCCGCTCCAGGACGCCCTCCTCGGCGAGCCGGGCGAGCGAGGCGTGCCAGCTGTCCCGGCCCTCCCCGGTCAGCCATCCGAGGACCGAGCCGATCTCGTCGATCTCGAACAGCGCGGCCACCAGCTCGGCCAGCTGCGGCTCCTGGCGGAGCCGGTCGGCGAGCGGGCCAGAGCGAACCCAACTGCCGCCGATGTGCATGAGCCAGCCCCGTACATAGGTGGCCGTCGTGGGCACCGGGCAGGCGGAGAGCCGGACCAGGCCGCTCATCAACTCGTACGGCACGCGCGCGTTCTCCGGGCGGCGGGCGAGCCGGTGCGTCACATCGGCGAGCCACGCGGTGTCCCGGTCGGCCAGGACGTCGACCAGCCGCACGGGCGGAGCGGGGGACCAGGCGAAGTCACCGGCCGCCAGCCAGTCCGCCACGGCCGCCGCGCCGGTCTGGCAGGCCGCGCCCGCCAGGTGCAGGGCGGGCAGGACGCGTCGGCTCCACCGGCTCCAGCGGTCCGGACGCAGCTCCTTGCGCAGCGCGCGCAACTCGGGTACGAACGCCCGCCGTTCGCCGTCCGTCATGCCGTCCAGCAGGCTCACCGTCTCCGCGATCCGGCCCGCGCGGACCGTCTCGATCAGCGAACTCATCGCACACCCCCGTCGATCCCCGCCGTCACCGTGTCCCCCGCCGTCACCGTGTCCCGCGCCGTCACCGTGTCCCGCTCCTGGGCCGGGGTCGCGGCGCCCCGCCGGACCATCCGTACCGCCAGCGCGTGCTTGCAGGGACCCCGCCCGCCCCGGTATTTCGCCCACCACTGGCAGGTGCAGGTGAGCACGCCCGCCTCCGCCCGCACCCGGTGCACATGACCGTCCTCGGCGGTCACCGTGCCGAGGGCGCCGTCCACGGCGACCGCACCCGCCGCCACCAGCGCGCGGGCGGAGCGGAGCCTCGGGTTGTGCCGCTCCACGCGCGCCGCGTCGTAGGGCAGTTCCCGGTGGAAGTAGGCGGCCTCGGCGGTGTCGTAGCCGACCCGTCCCGAGGTCCCGAGGCGCACCAGCGCGGCCCGGACGCGCTCGGCGCCGAGCCCCGAGGCGGCGGCGAGGTCGGCGACGTCCACCCGCGGCTCCCACGCGAGCAGGACCGAGATCAGTTCGGCGTCCTCGGCGGCCTCGTCCGTGGCGAGCGCGTCGAGGACACCGCCCTCACCGGAGAAGCCCCGGGAGGCGTCAGGCGAGAGCGTCAGGGTGAGCCGCATGCCCGGCAGGACCAGCTCCCAGGCGCTCGCGGTCGCGGCGGCCCCCGCGCCCACCGCGGGCCCGTACACCCGCAGCGCCGTGGCGTGCCGCAGCACCCGCTGGAGCGCGACCAGCCGCTCGGGCCCGGGCAGGCACACCGCCCCCGGTACCGCCCGCGTCGTGGGGCGCAGGGCGCGGCCCGCCGGGACCAGCCAGCGCGGGCCACCCGCCGCGCCACGGGTGCCGGCCCTCGGCAGCGCGCGCAGCAGGCGCACCGCCTCCACGGCCGGCAGCTCGGCACGCAGGTCGAAACCGGCCGCGACGACCTGGGACTCCGCGAAGCCGCGCAGCCAGCGGTCGGGGAGCGGGACCTTCTTCTCCACGACCGGCCCGTCCAGCGTGGTCACCGCCAGCTCGTCCGGCCCCACCCGCAGATGCAGCGGATCGTCCGTGCCGGTCCTCGACAGCGCCTCGCGCAGCGGGTTGTTGACGTCCACGTTCGTCGTGCCGTGGCCCACCTCGGCCCCGTCCAGACCCGCCGACAGCACGTCCAGGCGGGCGTACACCCCGCCGCAGCCGGAGAACGACTCGAAGCGCAGCCGGTCGCCGTTCCCGGTCACCACCGGGTCGAGGGAGGCGCGCAGCTGCTGCCGGTAGTAGCGCGCCGCCGCCACGTCGGCCACCGCGAGCAGGCCCGCCGAAGCCGCCTGAGGGTCCGTCAGGAACCCGGAGAAGAAGCGGGGATGGTCGGCGGCGCCGGTGGGCGTCGTACCCCGTGAGGTCTCCAGGCCCAGGCGGCGGCCGTCCGCGGCTGACTCCAGCACGGAGGGTCGGCGATAGGCCACTGCCTGCAGTGATCGCGTCATGGAAAAACCGTAGACGCGACCACTGACAATCGCCCCGACCAGCCAAAACACCCTCGCGGAGGTCACGTTGCGCGTGCCGCGCGCCGGGGGATGACGCCGGTGCGCGACACGCGTGTGAAGCCTACGCCGCCTACTGGCCGACCCGGCCCGGCTGGAGCACCTGCGTGAAGAGCACGGTGCCGTCCTGCTCGCGCAGCCGTACCGTCAGCTCGCCGCTGCCTCCGTCGATGTCGACCTCGCCGAAGAACTGGTAGCCCTCGGCGGGGGAGACGTTGGCGACCATCGGGGCCTTGAGGAACACCCGCTCCGGGCCGAATGTCCCGTCGAGCGCGTTGGCCGGGAAGGCGCCGGCGTTCAGGGGGCCCGAGACGAACTCCCAGAACGGCTCGAAGTCGGTGAACGCGGCCCGCGAGGGCTGGTAGTGCTGCGCCGAGGTGTAGTGCACGTCCGCCGTCAGCCACACCGTGCCGGTGATCCGCCGGTGCTTGACGAACCGCAGCAGCTCGGCGATCTGGAGCTCACGGCCGAGCGGGGCGCCCGGGTCGCCCTGCGCGACCGCCTCGATGTTCGGCCTGCCGTCGCCGGTGTCCGGGACGACCAGACCGATCGGCATGTCGGAGGCGATCACCTTCCACACCGCCCGGGAGCGGGACAACTCCCGCTTCAGCCAATCCAACTGCTCGCGGCCGAGGATGCCGACCGGGTCGGTGGACTGGTCGTCGGGGGAGTTGGCGTTGCGGTACGTGCGCATGTCCAGGACGAACACGTCGAGCAGCGGACCGTGGTGCAGGGCCCGGTACACCCGGCCCTCGGGGCGGCGGAGGGTGGAGATCGGGAAGTACTCCGAGAACGCCTGCCGGGCGCGGGCGGCGAGCACGTCCACGCTCTTCTCGGTGTAGCGGCTGTCGCCGAGGATCTCGCCCGGGTACCAGTTGTTGGTGACCTCGTGGTCGTCCCACTGGATGACCGAGGGCACCTGCGCGTTGAAGGCCCGGAGGTTCTCGTCGAGCAGGTTGTAGCGGAAGTTGCCGCGGAACTCCGCGAGCGTCTCGGCGACCTTCGACTTCTCCTCGGTGGTGACGTTCCGCCAGGTCCGCCCGTCGGGCAGGGTCACGGTCGGGCTGATCGGCCCGTCCGCGTAGACGTTGTCGCCACTGCACAGGAAGAAGTCCGGGTCGAGGCCGGCCATCGTGTCGTAGATGCGGTAGCCGCCGAGGTCGGGGTTGATGCCCCAGCCCTGTCCGGCGAGGTCGCCGGACCAGACGAACCGCACTCCGTCGCGCCGCTTCGCCGACGCGGTGCGGAAGGTGCCGGTCACCGGTTCGCCCGTGCGGCGCGGGTCGTCCGGGTCGGCGAGCAGGACGCGGTAGTGGATCTGCTCCCCGGAGGGCAGGCCGCGCAGGCGGGTCGTGCCGGTGAAGTCGGTGCCGGGGCCGAGCAGCGGTCCGTGCCATCTGCGCGGATTGGGGAACGACTCGGTGGCGGAGGTCTCGACGATCATCCGGGCGGGACGGTCGGAGCGGACCCACACCAGACCCGAGTCGGTCGTCACGTCGCCCGTCTGCACGCCCCAGCCCGCCGAGGGCCGCCCCGAGCGGGCGAACGCGGGTGCCGCGCCGAGCGCGGTGGGCAGGGTCAGTGCCGCCGACGCGGCGAGCGAGCCGCGCAGAACGCTGCGACGGCCCGGGAACGGACGTTGTGCCATGAGTGCGCCTCCAGGACGGGATCCGGCCAGTGTGCGGTCCACACCTACTGGTGCACCGCAGCGCACACGCAAACCAGAAGTGAACAACTGCCCGACGGGCCGGGGGACAGCCCCCGCCGCGCCCTCACCCGCCGGCGGCCTCCGCCATCAGCCGCACGCCCTCCCGGATCCGGGCCGGCGCCAGATGCGCGTACCCCAGCACGAGCCGTACGTCCTCGTACCCGGAGGTACCCGCGTGCGCGCACTCCGCGAGGGCGCGGACGGCGATCCCGGCCGCCGCGACGCGCGCGAGGAAGTCCGCCTCGGGCGCGTACCGCCGCGGCAGCACCGCGATCACATGGAGCCCGGCGGCGATGCCCGACACCCGGGAGCCCGGGAAGTGTTCCTCCAACGCGGCCACCAGGGCGTCCCGCCGCTCCCGGTACGCGCGCTGGCAGCGGCGCAACTGCCGGTCGTAGTCGCCCCGTTCCACGAACCGGGCGAACAGCGCCTGGTCCAGGGTGGGATGACCGAGGTCCATGGTCCGCTTGCGTTCGACCACCTCGTCGGCCAGCGCCTCCGGGACCAGCAGCCAGCCCAGCCGCAGGCCCGGCGCGAGCGACTTGCTGACCGAGCCCGCGTAGGCCACCCGCTCGGGGTCCAGGCCCTGGAGCGCGCCCACGGGAGCGCGGTCGTAGCGGAAGTCGCCGTCGTAGTCGTCCTCCAGCACGAACCCGTCCACCGACCGTGCCCAGTCCAGGAGTTCGGCACGACGGCGCGCGGAGCAGGCGATACCGGTCGGGTACTGGTGGGCCGGCGTGGTCACGACGCCCCGCGCGGCCGAGGCCCGCAGTGGCCCTACGGCCGGACCCTCGTCGTCCAGGGGCAGCGGGACGGTCGTGACGCCGGCGGCGGCGTAGAGGTCGTTGTGCTGGGGGCTGCCGGGGTCCTCGACGGCCACCGTGCCGATCCCGCGGGCGCGGAGCGCGAAGGCGAGCAGGGTCGTCGCCTGGGCCACCCCGGAGACGACCAGCAGCCGCTCCGGGTCCGCGACGACACCCCGGCGCCGGGCCAGCAGTTCCGCCAGCGCCGTACGCAGCCGGGGCAGGCCCCGTGGGTCGGGGTATCCCAGCTCCTGGTGCGGCAGTTCGGCCAGCACCCCGCGCTGCGCGGCGGCCCACGCGGCGCGCGGGAACAGCGACAGGTCGGGCGTGCCGGGCACGAAGTCGGCCACGGCGCCCGGAGCGCGGGGCGCCAGGTCACGCACGCGTGGCCGCGCCGAACGCGTGGCGCCGCCCACCCAGGTGCCCGCGCCCCGGCCGCTGCGCAGGTAGCCCTCCGCGGTGAGCTGCTCGTACGCCTCGGTGACCAGACCCCGCGACACGCCGAGGTCCGCGGCCAGGTTCCGGCTCGACGGCAGCCGCGTGTCCGGGGCGAGCCGCCCGGACCGGACCGCCTCGCGCAGCGCGGCCTGAAGCGCCCGCCCCCGCGCGCGTGCCGGCGCCCCCGCCGCGGGAAGCAGCACCTCCCACGCGGCGGACCCGACCGACACCCCGCCCCCCGAGCCCGGCTCCGCCCCGCCGTCCCCGCCGTCGCCCGTGGCGCCGCCCCGGTCCGCGGCACCACGCGCCCCGCCCGCGCCCTCGTCCGCCGCGGCCGGCTCCGTACCGCCGTCGCCGGTGGCGCCGCCCCGCGCCAGGGCGCCCACGTCCTGG
>NZ_JBEZNL010000029.1:0-93992 GCF_040653275.1 Streptomyces sp. NPDC048002
GGGCGCAACAACGCGAGCATGTCCCAGGTCTTCCTGGCCATCTTCCTGATCCTGCTCGTCGGCATCGCCATCGACCTGCTGATCTTCAGCCCGCTGGAGCGCAGGGTGCTGCGCGGCCGCGGGCTGCTGGCGAAGGGCTGAGGTACGCCATGCCGGTCCTCCTCGTCATCGCGCACGGCAGCCGCGACCCGCGGCACGCCGCGACCGTGCACGCCCTGGTCCGGCGGGTGCGGTCGACGCGCCCCGGGCTCCGGGTGGAGACCGGCTTCCTCGACTTCAACGTCCCCTCGGTGCCGGCCGTCCTGGAGTCGCTCGCGGCGGAGGGCGTCCGGGACATCGTCGCCCTGCCGCTGCTGCTGACCCGCGCCTTCCACGCCAAGGCGGACATCCCGGCCGTGCTCCGGGCCGCGCCGGCGCGGCTGCGGATCCGGCAGGCGGAGGTGCTCGGCCCCTCCCCGCTGCTCCTCACGGCGCTGGAGCGGCGCCTGTACGAGGCGGGCCTGACGCCCGCCGACAAGTCCTCGACCGGGGTCGTGCTGGCCTCGGCGGGGTCCACCGACCCGGAGGCGGGCGCGGTGATCGCAGAAATCGCGCGGGAGTGGCGGCACACCGGTTGGTGCGCCGTGCGGCCCGCGTTCGCCTCCGCGTCCCTGCCCCGCACCGAGGACGCGGTGCGGGAACTGCGCGCCCTCGGCTGTGCCCGGGTGGCCGTGGCGCCCTACGTCCTGGCGCCCGGGTTCCTGCCGGACCGCATCGCGCGGGGCGCCGCCGAGGCGGACGTCCTCGCCGAGGTGCTCGGCCCGGCACCGGAAGTGGCCCGGCTGCTGCTGGAGCGGTACGACGCGGCCCGGGTGCCGACGCTGGCCGCGCTCGGCGCCTGATCGCCCGGTCGGCCCGGTCGGCCGGCGGATCGGACCTGGGCGGATTCGGCGAAACTCCCCCTGTTCCGGGGGCCGTTCTGCTGGGATGGTGCCCCGAACGGCGATGCGAGAAGGAGCGGGCGAGTGACGCCGGCGCAACTGCACTACACGTCGGCTCCGGCCGGGCCGGACGGTCCGGGTCCCCGCTTCACGGCCGTCGGCCCCGAGGTGCCCCGGGACGTGCTGGCGGAGGCCGAGCTGCTGGTCCGGTACGAGCCGCCCGGGGACGCCCCGCGGCGGGCGGACGCCGAGCGGCTCAGGAGCTTCCCGAAGGCGCTCAGTTTCAGCGAACTCTCCGACGGCGGACGGCTGCTGAGCCGCTCCGTGCACACCGGTGCGGACGGATTCGGGAGCCGGGGCGGCTTCCACGCGCACGCCCTGTACCTGCCGCCCGGTGCGCGGCTCCCGGACGGCGCGCTGCCCATCACCGCGTGGGAGTCGGCCCGCTGGAGCGACACCGCGCCATCGGACGGACGTGCCGAACCGATCGGCCGGTTCGAGCCGTCGGAACCGCTGCGCACCGAGCGGCTGGTGTCGTTCGCCCGGTCCCGGGCCGCCCGGCTGGCGTGGTTCTTCGCCGACCTGCGCGCGGTGGCGGGCGATCCGGGCGCCGGGAGCATCGTGCTCGTGGAGCACGACAGCGCCGACGTGGCCCGGTGGATCGCGCTCGCCTGCTCGGTGCTGCCCCGGGAGCAGGCCCACCGGCTGACGTTCACCACGTACGCGCGGCGCCCGGGGGAGGCGCGCCAGCGGATCGTGGGGGCGCTGCCGTCGTCGGAGCGGGTGCCGGAGGGCCGCGGCCGCCGGGTGCACGACTGCACGGCCGAGTCGCCGTCCGGGCCGGTACCCGACGCCTGGGCCGACGTGTACGCCCGGGTCTGGCTCGCGGGCCGGCCCGACCTGCTGCGCGAGCCGGCGGACGGGCTGGGCGCGCTGTCGGTGCGGGCGCTGACGGCCGGTGTCGGGCTCCGGCCGGACGCGCGGGCCGCCGCGGCACGCTGGGCGGCCGGGCAGGAGCTGCCCGAGCCGACGCTGACCGCGCTGATCGGCGCGTTGTGCGCGGCCGTGGAGGACGACCGGGAGGAGACCGCGGCGGGCGCCGCGCTGCTGGAGCGGCTGGACGGGCGGGTGTCGGCCGCGGTGTCCGCTCCGCTCGCCGCGCGGGTGCTGGCCGCCGCGGTGCTCGGGGGCGGCGCGGTGCCCGCGCTGCGGGCCGGGGCCCTGACCCCCGAGGACCGCGCCGGGCTGGCCCGGCGGCTGGCGCCCGCCCTGCGGGCCGGTCTGGCGGACCCCGGCGCCGTCGACGGCCGGGCGCTCGCCCTGCTCCGGGTCGCCGATCAGCTCGACGTCGACTGTCAGGACCGACTCCCCGAGCTGGCGGACCGACTCGCCCGCGCCCTCATCCCGGCCCCGTCGCAGGCCCGGCCGGCCGAGCCGACACCGGACCACCCCCTGCCACCCCCCTCCTGGCCCACCCCGGAACGGACCGGCCGGACCCCGGGACGCCCCACGACACCGCCCACTTGGCCCGCCCCGGAACGGACCGGTGAGACCCCGGAGCCGCCCCCCGCGGCGCCCGTGCCGGAGGCAGTCGTCACGGGGGCGGCGGCGCGGGCGCGCTGCTCGACGCGGTGCGCGATCACCCGGCGCTGCGGATCGCCCTGTTCACCGCGCTGGACGCGCTCGCCGCCGCCGATCCCGGCGGCGCGGCAAGGGCGTTGGCCGGGTCGGAGCTGCCGGTGCGGTCCCAGCCGGCGTTCCCGCATCTGCGGATGTGCGTACTGCTGGAGGAGTCGAACGAGGGGGAACGCCCGGCCCGCTTCCACCACTTGCTGCGCACCGGCGGGGTGTCCCCGCACGCGGACAGCACGGTGCTGCGGACCGCGCTCGCCCTGGTGTGGGCCGGCGCGCTCCCGTCGGGCCGGGAGGCACGGCTGCTCCTCGACGAACTGGGGTCGGACCTGCACCGGTCCGCCGGCACCCGGGAGCGGCTGGTCGACGCGGCCCTCGGTGCCCCTTGCGACGACCCCGACGTCCCGGCGCTCGCCGCCGATCTGCTGCGCTGCTTCGGCCCGGAGCTGCCGCCGGGACAGCGGGCGGCGCTGCGGCGGCTGGAGTTCGCGGGCCTGCTGGGTACGCCCGCCGAGGGGGAGAACTGGGTCGAGCGGGCGCTGACGCCGGGCCCGGAGGGGGACGAGCCGGTACCGGACCGGATCACCGCCCGCGTCCACGAGGCCCTCGCCCGCCGGCTCGTCCGGCCGGACGCGCCCGAGAGCGAGCTGTACGCCCTGGCCCGCTCGGACCGGGCCGCGCCGCACGCGGCGTACGCGCGGGCGGGGCGCTCCGAGGAGGTGGGCGCACGGCTGCGTTCCGAGCCCTCGTACGTCGCCTTCTGCTTCTGTGCCTGGAGCGCCTGGCCGGGGACCAGCCCGGCCTGGGACAGGACCGGTCCTGAGCTGCTCCAGAAGGTGCTGCGGCCGGTGGTGCGGGCGCTGTCCGCCGAGGACCTGGCGGCGGTGGAGGCGGCGCTCGACCGGGCGGGGCGCGGGAAACTGGACGCCTTCCGCTCCTGGAACCGGCCCGGCAGGCTGGGCCGGCTGACGGGGCGTCTGTCCGGACGCGGGATCAGCCGGCGGTCAACTCCCGGAGCTTGACCACGGTGTTCCAGTTGCGGGTGGTGGCGACGACGCCCTTGTTCACCCGGGGCTTGGCGAGCTGCTCGGCGAGCTTGGAGCGGCCGAGTCCGTTGGGGGCGTGGAGGTACAGGCACCGGTCGCCGAGCCGGAACTCCTCGGGCAGGAAGGCGGCCGGGTCGATGCTGGCGAACCGGTCCTCGGTGACGGGCCCGGAGAAGTAGGTGACGTGCAGTTGCCTGGCCTCCAGTTCGGCGGCCGGGAAGGGGCACGCGTCGACGACGGCGGCGAGGTAGGCGTGGTCGCGCACGAGGACGTCGACCGTGAACCCGAAGTGCTTCTCGATCGCCTCCGAGATCGCGGCGGCCCAGGAGTCCTCGTCGCCCGTCGCGGCGCCGAACACGGCCTGGCCGCTCTGGAGATGGGTGCGCACGTCGTCGAGGCCGAGCCCGCCGAGCAGGGTGCGCAGCTCGGCCATGGGGACCTTCCGGGCGCCGCCCACGTTGATGCCCCGCAGCAGCGCGGCGTACGTCGTCGTCATCCGGACACCATAAGGCGGCCGTCGTGCCCCGTGGGGGTGGGCACGACGGCCGGTGCCGCGGATGCGGACTGCGCTGAACTCTGACCGATCCGGAGGGCGTCGATCAACAGCTACACGCACCTGTGACTTATTCAACAAGGTTTTGTAATAACAAAGAGGCCGGAAATAGATGTAAGGGGCCTCCTCCTCCCCAGTGGGGAGAAGCCGGGGTCCAGGGGGATGATTCCCGCCCCCTCCAGTTCACCGGGGAGCACGACGAGACGGCTTTATCCGCCCCATACCTTCGAAACGAAAGGTGGCGGCAGGGGGCTGCCACCGCACACAAGGGGGCAAGCCCGTCATGGGGAACGGAGACATACGGGTACGGGGCCTGGCCGCCCGGGCAGGCGGCTGGAGCGTCCGGCACCGATGGGCTGCCGTCGGCATCTGGGTGCTGTTCGTCGTCCTGGCGATGGGGCTCGGTTCGGCGGCGGGCCGGGTGGACGTGGACGAGAGCCAGTCGCTGAAGGGTGAGACCCACACCGCCGCGAAGATCATCGAGGACTCGGGGATCGAGGAGCCGGCCGGGGAGACCGTGCTGGTCCAGGCGGAGGAGGGCGGCCCGAAGGCCACCGACGCCGAGTTCCGCGCGGCGGTCACCGCGGTGATGGAGGCGGTGGAGGCGACCGGCGAGGTCACCGACGTCTCCTCGCCGTACGACCTGGACACCGTCTCGGAGGACGGCCGCAGCGCGCTGGTCCAGTTCGACATGCGCGGAGACGCGGAGACCGCGAGCGAGCGGGTCGAGCCGGTGCTGGAAGCCGTCGCCGGGGTGCAGAAGGACCATCCGTCGCTGACGATCGAGGAGATCGGCGCGGCGAGCATGATGAAGACGTTCGACGACGCGTTCGGGGACGACTTCCAGAAGGCCGAGTACTCGGCTGTGCCCGTGGCCCTCGGCATTCTGCTCATCGCCTTCGGCGCGCTCGTGGCGGCGCTGCTGCCGGTGCTTCTCGCGATCACCGCGATCATGGCGACGATGGGTCTGATGGGCATCGTCAGCCATGTGATGCCGATGGGCGACGTCGCCAACTCGGTGATGCTGCTGGTCGGTCTGGCCGTCGGTGTCGACTACTGCCTGTTCTATCTGCGCCGTGAGCGCGAGGAGCGGGCCGCGGGCCGGGACGCGCAGACGGCGCTGCGGATCGCCGCCGCCACCAGCGGCCGCGCGATCGTGGTCTCGGGTGTCACCGTGTGCGTGGCGATGGCGGGCATGCTGTTCACCGGTATCGCCGACTTCGAGGCGATGGGGCTGGCCTCGCTGATCGTGGTCGCGGTCGCCATGGTCGGTTCGGTGACCGTGCTCCCCGCGATGCTGTCGCTGCTCGGCCACCGGGTGGAGAAGGGACGGCTGCCCTACCTGCACCCGGAGAGCAAGCTGCGGCGCAGGCGCGCCGGGGCGAACCAGGACAGCCGGCTGTGGACGGCCGTGCTCGGCGCCGTGCTGAGGCGTCCGGTGGTCGCGGTGGTCGTGGCGACCGGCGCGCTGCTGGCGGTGGCCGCGCCCGCGGTCGGGATGAAGACCCAGAACCTCACCCTGGACCAGGAGTTCGGCGACTCGCTGCCGATCGTGCAGACCTACAACCGGGTCAACGACGCCTTCCCCGGCGGCTCGGAGCCGGCCGAGGTGGTCGTCAAGGCGGACGACATCAACTCCCCCGAGGTGCAGAGCGCGCTCGCCGCCTTCAAGAAGGAGGCCGTGGACTCGGGTGCCTCGCGCGGTCCGGTCGAGATCGAGCTGCACGCCGAGCAGGGCCTGGCCTTCGTGTACGTCCCCCTGGTCGGCGGCTCCGACCTGGACAAGGCGGGCGAGAGCCTGGTGAAGCTGCGCGACGAGGTCCGGCCGGCCACGCTGGGCGGGGTCGACGGCGTCGAGGCGCCGATCACCGGACAGGTCGCGGGCAGCCACGACTTCAACAACCAGCTGGCCGGAGCGGTCGTCCCGGTCTTCGCCTTCGTCGTGCTCTTCGCCTTCCTGCTGATGCTGCTGTCCTTCCGCTCGCTGACGATCGCGATCACCTCGATCGCGCTCAACCTGCTGTCGGTGGGCGCGGCCTACGGCGTCCTGGTCGCCGTCTTCCAGCACGGCTGGGGCGCCTCCCTGGTCGGGGCGGAGGGCGTCGGCGCCATCATCAGCTGGCTGCCGCTGTTCCTCTTCGTGATCCTGTTCGGCCTGTCGATGGACTACCACGTCTTCGTGGTCTCCCGGATCCGTGAGGCCTGGCTCAAGGGCCGTACGACGAACGAGGCGATCAAGCACGGTGTGGTCACCACGGCGGGTGTCGTCACCAGTGCCGCGGTCATCATGGTCGCCGTGTTCGCGATCTTCGGCACGCTGTCGATGCAGTCCATGAAGCAGATGGGCGTGGGTCTGGCGGTCGCGGTGCTGATCGACGCGACCGCCATCCGGGGCGTGCTGCTCCCGGCGGTCATGGCGCTGCTGGGCGAGCGCAACTGGTACCTGCCGAAGTGGCTGGAGCGGCTGCCGGACCTCACGCACGACGAGGCCCCGGAGGAGGTCGCCCGCCCGACGGCCCGGGACGACGAGGGCGAGCGCGTGCCCGTATAGGGCGTGTTGCGAAAGTCCCGGCCCAGGACAGAGGGCCCGTCGGTTCACGGGGGAACCGACGGGCCCTCTTCCGTCGTGCGGGCGTTCCCGGTCGGCGGACTCGTTCAGCGGGTGGGGAGTTCGGCCTCGATCAGGTCGGCGGCCCGGCGGGTGCCGCCCTCCTCCGCCATCTCCGCCTGGATCCCCTTCAGCCGCCCGGCGACCTCGGGGTCGTCCAGGAGGGCGAGCGCGGCCTCGCGCAGCGCCCCGGCGGTGGCCTCCTCGGTGGGCAGCTTCCGCGCCACGCCGAGGGCCTGGAGCATGTCGGCGTTGCCGAACTGGTCCACGGCCTGCGGTACGGCGATCATCGGGGTGGCGGTGGCCAACCCCTCCTGGCTGCCGCCCGCGCCGGCGTGGGTGACGAACAGGTCGGCCTGCTTCAGGACAGCCAACTGCGGTACCCACGACCGCACTTCGACGTTGGCCGGTACGTCACCCAGCTCGGCGGGGTCGACATGCCGGCCGATCTGGAGCACCAGGTGCCAGCCGGGGAGCCCGGCGAAGGCCCGGACGCACTCGCGGTAGAAGGCGGGCCGCTTGGTGAAGGACGAGCCGAGCGAGACGAGTACGACCTTCTCCGCCTCGGCGGGCCGCTGCCATTCCCCCTCCGCGGTGCGGTCGCCCTGGCAGGCGCCGACGAAGGAGTGCACCGTCCCGTCGACCCGGTCGGCGTTCGGCTGGAGTGCCCTGGGGATCAGGACCAGGGAGCGGTCGGGGCGGCCGACGAAGGGGTCGGGGTCCTGGGTGACGCCGTTCTCCTCCAGCCAGCCCCGGAAGCGGGCGTAGTAGGCGCGGCCCCGCTCGGTGCTCTTCGGCTCGGCCCACATCGGCTCGGCGATCTCCTCCTCGTACCCCTCCCAGGCGACCAGGTTCGGCGAGAGGGAGACGGCGGGCACGCCCCAGCGGTGGGCGAGGACCCGGGCCGGGTAGGAGGTGATGTCGTGCAGGACGAGGTCCGGTTCGTCGCCCTCGTAGGCGGCGAGGAGTTGCGGCAGCGCCTGGATCGCGTCGGCGAGGAACGGCTCGACGTTGTCCAGCAGGGTGCTGCCCCAGGCCTCGGGGTCCGCGTCGGGACCGGGCAGGGTGGAGTTCCACAGCCTGGGCTCGGCGCCGGTCTCGGCGACCTTCTCCGCGAACGCGGGCGGGATCGCGTAGGTGACCCGGTGCCCGCGCGCGACGAGTTCCCGGATCACTTCGAGGCTCGGGTTCACGTGGCCGTGGGCGGCGATGGAGAACATGGCGATGTGCGCGGGTGAGGTCATGTGATCGACAGTAAGCGAGACGAGACGTCTCGTGCAACTTCTTTCCGTGTCCTCGCCCGCGCACACCGCCCGACCTGTACGAATGCGAGACTGGCCGCCGCACGACCATTCACCGAGGGCGACACGGAGGCGGACGATGGACGAGACGCGGGCCCGGCGGGTGCTGGCCGCGGCCGGGGTGCTGCCCGGCCCGGCAGGGGACGCGGTGCTGCTCGCCCTCGGGGAGAACGCCGTGTTCGCCGCGGACGACCTGGTCGTCAAGGTGGGCCGCGACGCCGCGCTGCTGGACCGGGCCCGGCGCGAACGGGACATCGCGGTGTGGCTGGCCGAGTCGGGCGTACCGGCGGTCCGGGCGGCGGGGCCCGAGCCGCTGCTGGTCGAGGGACACCCGGTGACCGTGTGGCACCGGCTGCCCGATCCGGTGCGCCCCGCCGAACCCCGCGACCTGGCCGAACTGCTGCGGATCGTGCACGCCCTGCCCGCCCCCTCCTTCGCCCTGCCGCCGCGGGACCTGCTCGGCGGTGTGGAGCGCTGGCTGCGGCTGGCGGGGGACGCGGTCGACCCGGCGGACGCCGCGTATCTGCGCCGGCGGCGGGACGGCTTCGCCGAGGCGGCGGCCGCGCTGACCCCGAGGCTGCCGCTCGGGCCGATCCACGGGGACGCCCTGCCGCGGAACGTGCACATCGGCCCCGACGGGCCCGTCCTGGTCGACCTGGAGACCTTCTCCCTCGACCTCCGCGAGCACGACCTGGTCGTACTGGCCCTGTCCCGGGACCGGTACGGACTCCCGGCCGCTGCCTACGAGTCGTTCGTCTCCGCGTACGGCTGGGACGTGCGGGAGTGGGCGGGGTGCTCGGTGCTGCGCGGCGCCCGGGAGACGGCCAGCTGCGCCTGGGTGGCCCAGCACGCGCCGAGCAACCCCAAGGCACTGGCGGAGTTCCGCCGCCGGGTGGACTCACTGCGCGAGGGCGACGAGACGGTCCGCTGGTTCCCCTTCTGAGCCCCGCCGGCCCCTCGGAGCCCCGCCGGACCCCTCGGAGCCCCGCCGAACCCCTCGCCCCGGGTGGGCGGGCTCAGGGCCGCTCCTGGATCGACCGCGCTGCCGCGCGCAGCGCGCCGAGCACCGTGCGGACCGCCTTGCGCGCGGTGCGTTCCGGGCGGTACAGCGCGTCGATGTGACGCCGGGCCCGCACACCGCTGAGCGGCCGGAGCGTCAGGGCGGGGTGGGGGCGCATCGTCCAGCGGGGCATCAGCGCGATCCCGCCGCCGGCCGCCACCACCTCGGCCACCACGGCGAACTCGTTGATCCGGTGGGCCAGTCGCAGCCGGCGCCCGGCCGCCGCCGCGACGGCGTCGACGGTCGCCAGCACCGGGAAACCGTCGTGCACGGTGATCCAGGGCTCGTCGGCCACGTCCAGCGGGGTGAGCCGGCGCTTCGCGGCCAGCGGGTGCTCCCTGGGCAGCGCCACGTCCAGCGGCTCACGGAGCAGCGTGGTCACCGTGACCGTGTCCGGCCAGGGCGGGGCGTGGTCCAGGCGGTGGGCGAGGACGATGTCGTACTCCCGGGTCAGCCGGGGGAAGTCCTCCTGCGGGACGTCCTCGTCGGCGAGGCGCGGCACCGGGTTCCCCGGACCGGCGAGGGCCCGCAGCAGAAGCGGGAAGAAGGCGCCGCCCGCGCTGTGGAAGGCCGCCACCGACACCTCCCCGTCCGGCCGCTCCACGAACTCCTCGACGCTGCCCCTGGCCCGCGCCAGCGCCTGCTCCACCTCCACGGCCGCGCCTGCCAGCGCCTGGCCGGCGTCGGTCAGCACCAGCCGCCGGCCCTGCCGTTCGGTGAGCGGGACCGGGATCGCCCGCTGGAGCAGTCGGAGCTGCTGGGAGATGGCCGAGGGCGTGACCAGCAGCGCCTCCGCCACGGCCGTGACACTGCCCAGTTCCCCGAGTTCGCGCAGGATCCGCAGCTGCCGTTCGTCCATGCGGACAGTGTAGGAGTTCTAAAAGATCGTTTTAGGAACTGCCTCTGGGCTTCAGGGACGTTCCGGTGCACTGTGGGCGGGTGTCCGACGTCCGCCGTACCGATGCGGTACTCCTGCTGGTCGCGATCGTCTGGGGATCGAGCTATCTCTCCGCCCAGACCGCCACCGCCGCCCTGCCCGTGCTCCTGGTGCTGTTCGCCCGCTACGCCCTGTCCGCGCTCGCCTGCGCCGGCCTGGTCCTCGCCCGGCGCGGCGCGCGCCGGTGGACACGGGACGAACTGCGCGCCGGGGTGCCCCTGGGGCTGACCCAGGCGGCCGTCCTCGTCGTCGAGACGTACGGCGTCGCCCACACCACCGCCGCCAACGCGGGGCTCATCATCAGCCTGACCATCGTGCTGACCCCGCTCCTCGACCGCGCGGGGCGTTCCGGCGCCGGGCTGCCGGCCGCGTTCTACGCCGCCACCGGGGTGTGCGTGCTGGCGGTGGCCGTGCTGATGTCGGGCAACGGCTTCCACGCCCCGCGCCTCGGCGATGTGCTGATGCTCGGTGCCGCGCTGGTGCGGGCGGGCCATGTCGTGCTGGTCGGACGGCTCACCGTCGGCCGGGCGGTCCGCCCGCTGCATCTGACGGCGGTGCAGACGCTGGTGGGCACCGTGCTGTTCCTGCCCTTCGCCGGGGCCGGACTGCCGACGCTCGCCCGCGCCGACGCCGCCACCTGGACGCAGCTGGTGTATCTGGCCCTGTTCTGCAGTGTGTTCGCCTTCCTGGCGCAGACCTGGGCCGTCCAGCGCAGCTCCGCGAGCCGGGCCAGTCTGCTGCTGGGCACCGAGCCGCTGTGGGCCGTCGCGGTGGGCATCGCCCTGGGCGGCGAGCACCTGACCGCGCTGACCTGTCTCGGCGCCGCCCTGATGCTCACCGGCACCTACTGGGGCCAGGCCGTCGAGCGCGCCCACCGTACGGCGGTGCCCTCCGGCCCCGCCTCCCCCGGCCTCCCGCCCCCGCCCCCGACCCCGATCCCGGCGGACCGCACCGAAAAGGACCTCGTATGCCCGAGCAGGACAACCACGGCCAGGCCCCCGGCGAGCACGACACCTACGAGCGGCTGATCTCCCTGCTCGACTCCTCGGGTGCCGGCTACCAGCTTCTCGACCACGCGCCCGAGGGCGCCACCGAGGCCGTCTGCGCGCTGCGCGGCCACCCCGCCTCCGAGGCCGCGAAGTGCATCGTGCTGCGGGTCAAGGTCGACCGTCGCACCACCCGCCATGTGCTGGCGGTCGTCCCCGGTGACCGCCGGGTGGACCTGGACGCCGTCCGGGACCTGTACGCGGCGCGCTATGCGGGCTTCAGCGACGCGGAGACCGCCGAGCGGCTGGCCCGTTCGGTGCCGGGCACGGTCCTGCCGTTCAGCTTCGACCCGGAGCTGGAGGTCGTGGCCGATCCCGGGGTGGTGAGCCGGCCGAAGCTGTACTTCAACGCGGCCCGGCTCGACCGCTCGCTGCTCATGTCGGGCGCCGACTACGCGCGGCCGGCCGAGCCGCGGGTGGAGCCGATCGCCGCACCGGCGGCCACGGGCTGAACCGGGCCCGCCGCGCGGCCGGGGGTCAGACGACCCGCTCGTCCGCGGGCGCGCGCAGCGGCCAGGTGCCGTCCACCACGGCCTGCGGATCGCCCTTGCGGCGCAGGAAGTCCTGGAAGTCCGCCGCCCACGCCGCGTACCACTCGATCTGGCTGCGGTGCAGCTCCGCGGGTCCGAGGGCGGCGATCTTGGGGTGGCGGTCGGCTATCGCGCCGGCGAGCCGGGCGGCGGCCAGGGCGTCGGCCGAGGCGTCGTGCGCGGAGTCGAGCGGGACGCCGTACTCGGCGCAGACCGCCTCCAGGTTGCGCTTGCCCCGGCGGTAGCGGTCGGCCCAGCGGTCGATGGTGTACGGGTCGACGACGGGCGCCGGCTCCCGTCCGCCGAGCCGCTCGCTCAGCGACGGCAGCCCGTGGCGCCGCAGTTCGGCGGAGAGCAGGCTCAGGTCGAAGGCGGCGTTGTAGGCGACGACCGGGACGCCGGTCCTCCAGTAGCCCGTCAGGACCTCCGCGATGGCGTCCGCCACCTGGTCCGCGGGGCGGCCCTCGGCGGCCGCGCGTTCGTTGCTGATGCCGTGCACCGCCACGGCGTCCGCCGGGATCTCCACGCCGGGATCGGCCAGCCACTCCCGGCGCCCCAGCGCCCGGCCCCCTCTGACCTCGATCACGGCCCCGGTGACGATGCGCGCCTCGCTCGGGTCCGTCCCGGTCGTCTCCAGGTCGAACCCGATCAGCAGCTCACGGTGCCAGCCCATGGGCGGTCCCCCTTCTTGGTGGTGCTTTCCCCCAATGGTCTCCACCTTCCCATGAGCCACTGACAACCAGAGGGGCGCGTTCCGCTTGACCGGGGGACAGCTCCGGACAGAGAGGAGCGAATCACCCCCGCCACCCGGCCCGCTCAGGACACCGGCCGGGAGTCCGCCCAGGCCGCCTCGAACTCCTCGCGGTAGGTCGGGAAGAGTCCGCCCTCGTCCGCGTCGCCCGCCTTCACCACCCGGTTCCCGCCGCGCAGCACCAGCACCGGCGCCTCCATGCCGCGGGTCCGCCGCAGATAGGACTGCACCACGGCGACGCCGTCCGAGCCGTCGCCGTCGACCAGGTACGCCGTGAAGCGGGGCGTCTCGTCGTAGACCTGGATCTCGAAGGCGCCGGGGTCGCGCAGCCGGGCCCGGACCCGGCGCATGTGCAGGATGTTCATCTCGACCGAGCGGCTCAGCTCCCCGCGCTTGATGCCCAGCTCCCGCTCACGGCGCTTGACCGCGCTGGAGGCCGGGTTGAGGAACAGCAGCCGCACCCGGCAGCCGGACTCGGCGAGCCGCACCAGGCGGCGGCCGGAGAAGTTCTGCACCAGCAGGTTGAGGCCGATGCCCAGGGCGTCGAGGCGGCGGGCGCCGCCGAAGATGTCCTCGGCGGGGAACTGCCGCAGCAGCCGCACCCGGTCGGGGTGGACGGCCACCACGTCGCCGAAGCGGTCGCCGACCAGTTCCTCGACCGCGTCGACCGGCAGCCTGCGCGCGGAGGGGACGTCGCCGCCCGTGCCGAGGCTCTCCAGCAGCCGCGCGGAGGCCCGTTCGGCCTGGTTGAGCACGGCCTCGGACAGGGCCCGGTTGCGGGAGACGACGTTGCGGGTCACCTCCAGCTCGTCCAGGGCCAGTTCGACGTCCCGGCGCTCCTCCACATAGGGCTCGAAGCACGGCCAGTGCTGGATCATCAGCTCGCGCAGCTGCGGCAGGGTCAGGAAGCTGAGCACGTTGTCGTCGGCCGGGTCGAGCAAGTAGCCCTTGCGGCGGCTGACTTCACGGACGGCCACCGCGCGCTGCACCCACTCCTGGCCGGCCGGACCGGCCGCGGCGACCACCCACTCGTCGCCGTGGACGGGTTCGTAGATGGGGCGGAGCACGGCGGCCACGACCGCGCGCAGCCGCTGCTCGACGAGGTTCAGCCAGATGTAGGCCCGGCCGGCGCGCTGGGCGCGGGTGCGGACCTCGTGCCAGGCGTCGGCGTCCCAGTCCAGCTCCGGTCCGATGGAACCGGCGCCCGTACCGGCGTCCATGGGACGCGCCAGGGACACCGTGCCGGGCGGGACGTCTGTGGAGTTCCCCTCGTGACCCTCGTCACCAGGGGGCAGCTCCAGCCCTCCCGAGCCCACCCGCGCACCGCCTTCCGCTCCCCCGAGCACTCCCCGTGTCAACGATCAAGGAAGGGTACTCCGGGACCGGTCGGCGGTGCAGCCGGATGGACAGGGTCGTTTCTCAACTACCTCAGTCGAGGCGGCCGTTCGCGTCGGCCAGCTCGGCCGGAGTGAGCGGATTCATAGCGGTCACATCACGTGGGGCGAGCGAGAAGCCCTGCCAGTGGACCGGCATGGGCTGCTGGTCCTCGTCCCGGGCGATGTGGTGGAAACCCACGTTGACCCAGACCACCGGGTTCTTCAGGGGCTCGCCGTTCACCCACTTGTCGACCGACTTGCCGGTGTGTCCGGCCCCGCAGCTGAGCGGGTTGTTGCTGGCGTACTGCTCGCACTTGTTGTACTGGGTGAAGTACACGTCGTGCTTGGTGAATCCGCGGCCGGTGTACTTGGCGTTGGCGCCCGGGACCAGCTCGTAGGAGCGGGGGTGGCCGTCCTTGTTCTTGCCGGTCGCGCTGACCACCCGCCACCAGCGCATGTTCTTGGCGTCGCCCGCGAGTTCCTTGGTGACCTTGGTGCGGGTGGTCTTGTTGGTGGGCGTGCGCTGCCCCGGGGCGGCCGGGGTGATCTTCGAGTCGTACTGCTCGATACGGCCCTTGGAGGAGCCGTCCAGGCCGAAGTTGAGCCGCCAGAACACGTTGTGGTTGTGGCTGAGGGCCTTCGCCGCGGCTCCCTTGCCGATCGGCCAGCCCTGGCCGTCGGCGGCGTCGTAGTCCTGCGGGGCGAGGCTGCCGGTGGCGCCGACGTTCATGTGGATGGTGCCGTCGTCCTGGAAGCGCCACTCGGTGATGTACTCGTACCAGCTCACCTTGTTGACGGCGTACACCAGCAGGTCCTTGCCCTGCTTCTGGTACAGCTTCTGACCACCCGTCAGGGGCTGGTTCAGCAGGCGGTACGCGTGCCCGCGGGAACGGGTCGTGGTGCACAGCCCCTTGACGTTGCGGCTGTCGGTCGACTCCGGGAAGCGGACCTTGACGGTGCGGATGGTGCCGCCGGGGCACTCGCCCGCCGCCAGGTTCTCCAGGCCGTCGCCGAAGTAGTAGCTCGTGAGGTCGTCGAACTCCTCCGAGCCGTCGTCGTAGGGCACATGGATCTGGGCCAGCTTGGCGCTGTTGAGCACCTTGATCGGCCTGGCCTCGCCCGGCGGCTGGTAGGTGACGTCCTCCAGGATGATCCCGGCCATCGCCTCGTGGCGCCAGCACATGCGCCAGGTGGTGCCGTTGGAGAGCTTCTGCTCGATGCGGTAGGCCGCACTGCAGTCCGGGGCCGCGGCCGGGGCCGCCTCGGGCTGAGCGGCGGCCGGACCGGCGCCCGCGGTCGCGCCCGCCGCCAGTCCGGCCAGGGCGAGCGCCAGAGCCGTCCGCCCGGGGGCACGGCTCACTCGGTTCACGCGCATGAAGAAATGACTCCCTCGGATAAGGAGCGATACGGAAAGGGTGAGGTGAGCGGGGTCAGCGGTCGGTCTCGGCGACCGTGCGGGCGCTCAGGTCGATCACGAGGTGCCGGGTCTCGATCCAGGGGCCGTTGACGGCCTTCGGGAAGAGCCGGGCGCAGCGGTGCTCGCCGCACCGGTCGATCACCGCGGGCTGGGCGCCCGGAGTGGACCGGTAGACCATGCTGGACAGCTCCAGCTGGTCGGGCGAGGTCAGCTCCTTGCCGGTGGCGTCCTTGTAGTCGGCCTTCAGGCCCGCGCTGAGCGGGTCGGCCAGCAGGATGCGCGCGGCCTCGGTGTTCTCGGCCCGGCTCAGCGGCGGCTGCACGCCCCGCTGGGTGGCGGTCCGCTCGACCTTGCCGGTGTCGAGGTTCACGGTCTTCGTGACGAGCGTGTCGTCCTTGTAGTCGTAGAAGGTCACCTCGGCCCGGCGGGGCGCGGATGCGCCGTCCAGCTCGTCGGTCTCCGGCTCGGCCAGGCCGACTCCGAGCCGCTGCGGGCCGCGCTCCCCGTCCACGTTCTCACTGGACCGGGCCAGCTGCCGGTCCAGGGCGAGGTGCGCGACCCTGGTCAGCTCACCGTCGGTGAGCGGGTCGCGTCCGGTGCCCCGGTCGCCGTCCGCGGGAGCCTCCTGGACCACACCGGGTGCGACCGACGCGTCCTGCCCCTGCCCCTGTCCCTGTCCTCGCGCCTGCCCCTGGGCCCCCGCCCCGGCGCTCGCGCCTCCCGTCCCCTCGGCCCCCGCCGTCCCCGGCAGGGTGACCGCGACCATCGCCGCGGTCCCCGCCAGGGCTATCGCCGCACCCGCCACCACCTTGCCCAGATGGCGGTGCACTGTGTCGCGCACGTTGTTCCCCCTACTCCCCCTGGGTCATCGGGAGTATGTGTCTGCCCCACAAGTTCGGCATACGCCGTATGCCTGGTCGCCCGGTAAGAGGGACGTAAGGCAGGGGTGGTTCCCTCACTTTCGGGGAGACTCGGAGTCAAGGCGCCCCCGCGGGCGCGGTCCACCTGAAAGAGTCGTGTGCATGCAGGTCTGGCCTGGAGAGGCGTACCCACTCGGTGCCACGTACGACGGCGCCGGCACGAACTTCGCGGTCTTCACGGAGACCGCGGACCGAGTAGAGCTGTGTCTGCTGCACGACGACGGCTCGGAGACGGCGGTGGAACTGCGGGAGAGCGACGCCTTCGTACGCCACGCGTACCTGCCGGGCATCATGCCCGGCCAGCGGTACGGCTTCCGCGTGCACGGCGCGTACGCCCCCGAGCGGGGGATGCGCTGCAACTCCGCCAAGCTGCTCCTGGACCCGTACGCGAAGGCGGTCAGCGGCTCGATCCGCTGGGGCGAGGAGGTGTACGGCTACCACTTCGGCGCGCCCGACGAACGCAACGACCTGGACTCCGCGCCCCACACCATGTCCTCGGTCGTGGTCAACCCCTACTTCGACTGGGGCGACGACCGGCGGCCGCGCACCGACTACCACCACACGGTGATCTACGAGGCCCATGTCAAGGGCCTCACGATGAGGCACCCGGGGCTGCCCGAGGAACTGCGCGGCACCTACGCGGGGCTCGCCCATCCCGCGGTCATCGAGCATCTGACCCAACTGGGTGTCACGGCGCTGGAGCTGATGCCCGTACACCAGTTCGTGAACGACCACCGGCTCGTGGACATGGGCCTGAACAACTACTGGGGCTACAACACCATCGGCTTCTTCTCCCCGCACAACGCCTACGCGTCCTGGGGCGACCGGGGCCAGCAGGTGCTGGAGTTCAAGTCGGCGGTGAAGGCACTGCACGAGGCGGGCATCGAGGTGATCCTCGACGTCGTCTACAACCACACCGCCGAGGGCAACCACCTGGGCCCGACGCTGTCCTTCCGGGGCCTGGACAACCTCTCCTACTACCGGCTCACCGACGACCGCCGCTACTACATGGACACCACGGGCACCGGGAACTCCCTGCTCATGCGGTCCCCGCACGTCCTTCAGCTGATCATGGACTCGCTGCGGTACTGGGTCACCGAGATGCATGTCGACGGGTTCCGCTTCGACCTCGCGGCGACGCTGGCCCGGCAGTTCCACGAGGTGGACCGGCTGTCGTCCTTCTTCGACCTGGTGCAGCAGGACCCGATCGTCTCCCAGGTGAAGCTGATCGCCGAGCCCTGGGACGTCGGCGAGGGCGGCTACCAGGTGGGGAACTTCCCGCCGCTGTGGACCGAGTGGAACGGCAAGTACCGCGACACGGTTCGGGACCTGTGGCGCGGTGAGCCGCGCACGCTCGCGGAGTTCGCGTCCCGGCTGACCGGCTCCTCCGACCTGTACCAGGACGACGGGCGGCGCCCGCTGGCCTCCATCAACTTCGTCACCTGCCACGACGGCTTCACCCTCAACGACCTGGTCTCCTACCACCACAAGCACAACCAGGCCAACGGCGAGGACAACCGCGACGGCGAGAGCCACAACCGGTCCTGGAACTGCGGCGCGGAGGGCGACACCGACGATCCGGCCGTGCTGGAGCTGAGGGGGCGCCAGCGGCGCAACTTCATCGCCACGCTGATGCTGTCCCAGGGCGTGCCGATGATCAGCCACGGCGACGAGTTCGCCCGCACCCAGCGGGGCAACAACAACGCCTACTGCCAGGACAGCGAGCTGGCCTGGCTGAAGTGGCCGGACCCCGAGGAGGAGGACGGCGAACTGCTCGACTTCACCCGGGCGATGGTGTGGCTCCGCCGCGACCACCCGGTCTTCCGCCGCCGCCGCTTCTTCCACGGGCGGCCGGTGGAGGGCACCCACGACGACCTGTCGGACATCGCCTGGTTCACCCCGGAGGGCAAGGAGATGACCCAGCGGGACTGGGACTCGGCGCAGGCGTCCGCGCTGACCGTGTTCCTCAACGGCAACGCGATCTCCGAGCCGGGCTCCCGCGGGCAGCGCATCACCGACGACTCCTTCCTGCTGATGTTCAACGCGGCGCCCAGAACCCTCGACTTCGTCGTGCCGGTCAACCACGGCCGGCAGTGGCAGGTGGTCGTGGACACCGCCCGCGTCGACGGCGTCCCCTCCGGCACCGGCGCGAAGGTGCAGGCCGGGGACGCGCTGACGCTGGTGGACCACAGCATGGTGGTGCTCCAGCGGCCGGTGTAGAACGCCCGCGCGTGCGGGGGACGTGGGGGTCACCATGACAGGAAGCGCGGCCGGAGGGGTACGTAGCTCTCCATGACACCTGAGCGCTCTGTCCCGGTGACACCCACGTCCACCTACCGGCTCCAGCTCCAGCCCGAGTTCCCGTTCGGGGCCGCCGCCGAGGCGGTGCCGTACCTGGCCTCGCTCGGCGTCTCCCACCTGCACCTGTCCCCCGTACTGGAGGCGGTGCCCGGCTCGACCCACGGCTACGACGTGGTCGACCACGCGCGCGTACGGGAGGAACTGGGCGGCGAGGAGGGCCTGCGCGCGCTGTCGCGCACCGCGCGGGAGCACGGACTCGGCCTCGTCGTGGACATCGTGCCGAACCACATGGCGATGGCGCAGCGCCACAACCGCGCCCTGTGGGAGGTGCTGCGCGAGGGCCCCAAGTCGCCCTTCGCGCGCTGGTTCGACATCGACTGGGAGGCGCGCGGCGGGCAGGTGCTGCTCCCCGTGCTCGGCGGGCCCCTCGGCGACGAGCTGGACCGGCTGGAGGTCGACGGCGACGTCCTGCGCTACTACGACCAGCGCTTCCCGCTGCGCGAGGGCACCGCGGACCTGCCGCTGCCGCAGCTGCTGGACGCCCAGTGGTACCGCCCGGTGTGGTGGCGGCTGGCCCGGACGGAGCTGAACTACCGCCGGTTCTTCTCCATCTCGGAGCTGATCGGGGTGCGGGTGGAGGACCCGGAGGTGTTCGAGGCCACCCACGGCAAAATCCTCGCGCTGCTGCACGAGGGCGTCGTCGACGGCCTGCGCGTCGACCACCCCGACGGCCTCGCCGACCCGGACGCCTATCTGCGGCGCCTGCACGAGGCGACCGGGGGCCGCTGGACGGTGGTGGAGAAGATCCTGGCGGACGGGGAACGGCTGCCCGCCGCCTGGCCCGTCGCCGGCACCACCGGGTACGACGCCCTGCGCCACATCGACGGCCTGTTCGTCGACCCGGCCGGGTTCGGCGAGCTGCTCGGCCACTACCGGCGGTTCGCGGCCCCGCAGACCGACCGCGGCGGCCAGTGGGAGGCGACGGTGCGGCGGGCCGCGTACAAGGTCGTCACGCACGAGCTGGCCGCGGAGACGGACCGGCTGACCCGGGCCGCGGACCGGGTCTGCGCGGCCTCCCCCGACCCTGCGCTGCGCGACCGCGCGCCCTGGGCGCTGCGCACCGCGCTGGAGGAGCTGCTGGTCCGTATGGAGGTCTACCGGCCGTACGCCAGTGGCGACCCGGCCGCGGTCGTCACCGAGGAGGCCGCCGCCGAGGCCCGGCAGGCGTTCGTCGTGCCGGAGGAGGCGGGCGCCGTCGACGCGGTGCGCGCGCTGGTCCTCTCCGACGCCGACGGGCCCGAGCAGGTGGAGTTCCGCACCCGGTTCGCGCAGACGGCGTCGGCGCTGCGGGCCAAGTCCGTGGAGGACACGGCGTTCTACCGCTACGTACCGCTGCTGTCGGCGACCGAGGTGGGCGGGAACCCGGGCGCCCCGGCCGTGCCGCCGGCCGACTTCCACGCCTACTGCGCGCGCGTGCAGCGCGACTGGCCCGCCACGGGCACGGTCGTCTCGACGCACGACACCAAGCGCAGCGCCGACGTACGGGCCGCCCTCGCCGTCCTCACCGAGTGCCCCGAGCGGTGGGCGGACGTACTGACCGAGGTGACCCTCACCGGCGAGGGCGTCCCCGACGCCCAACTGGCCTGGGCCGCCTGGCAGACGGTGTTCGGGCTGGGCCCGGCCGACCCGGAGCGGGTGCGGCAGGCCCTGCTCAAGCACGTGCGGGAGGCGGGCATGTACACCAGCTGGACGGAGCAGGAACCGCCGTACGAGGAGGCGGTCTCGGCCTTCGTCCTGGCGGGGCCGTGCGGACCGGCCGGGGACCATGTGGCCGCCCTGCGCGAGCGGCTCGCCCCGCACGTCCGGGCCAACCTGCTGGGCACCGCGCTGCTCCATCTGACGATGCCGGGCGTGCCGGACGTGTACCAGGGCACCGAGGGCGAGTACCGGGCGCTGGTGGACCCCGACAACCGGCGCTCCGAGGGGTTCCCGCCCGCCGGGGCCGGCGAGAAGAACGCGTTGACGTCGGCGGCGCTGCGGCTGCGCGCCCGCCGTCCCGCGGCCTTCGGGGAGACGGCGTCGTACGGCCCGCTGACCGCCGAGGGCCCGGCGGCCGACCACTGCCTCGCCTTCGAGCGCTCGGGCGAGGTGGTCACCGCGGTGACCCGGCTCTCGCTGCGGCTCGCGGAGGCGGGCGGCTGGCGGGACACCCGGCTGACGCTGCCCCCGGGCCGGTGGACCGACGCGCTGGACCCGGAGCGGGAGTTCACCGGGGAGGTGGAGCCGGCGAAGCTGTTCGACCGGCTTCCGGTGGCACTGCTGGAACGGGCCTGAGGCGGGGCGGTCCCGGGTCGGCTGCGACCCGCACGCCGCGGCCCCGCCGGAACACGCCCGAGGCCGGCCGTCCGAGGGCGCGCCCGACCCGCTTCCCGGGGTGGGTGCGACCCCGCTTCCCGCGGCCCCGCCGGAACGCGCCCGGCGTGCGGGCTTGTGGCCCGCGCCGGTCGGTGGGTCCTGTGACCGGCACGTACCCGCGCCCGCTCCAGGCGCCCGCCCGGCCGGTCCGGCGCGTCGGCGACGGTGGTTCCCGCCCGGTCGGAACGGCCGGCGTCGCGCCCCGTCCGTAGCACCTGTCCCGGCGGGCCGGGGCCGGCCGGGGCGGGTGCCGCCGGATGCCATCGGGCGCCCCCCGGAGGCTCCCCCGGAGTCTCCTTGACAGCGCACCGCACGCGTGGGGTACTGCGGAGGGCGAGGCCGGGCGGATGACGGGGGTGAGTGTCCTGCCGGAGCTGCGCTACCCCACGGTGACCGAAGTCGTCTCGGCGGCACGGGCGTTGGCGGCCGGGCCGGGCCCGTGCGCCCTGCGGCGGGTGGGCGTGTCCCGGGCGGGCCGCCCGCTGCACCTGCTCTCCGTGGGGCGTGCCCCCACCGCCGTGCTGGTCGTCGCCGGCGCCCACGCCAACGAGCCGACCGGCGGTCCCACCGTCCTCGCGCTGGCCGAACGGGTCCTGTACGACCGGTCGTTGCGGTCCGGTGTCTCCTGGCACTTCCTGCTGTGCGCCGACCCCGACGGGGCGAGCCTGTTCGACGCCCCGGCGCCCCGCAGCCTCTTCGACTACCACCTCGGGTTCTTCCGGCCGGCCGGACCGGAGCAGCCGGAGTGGGCGCCCTCGGTGCTGCCGCCGGACCGGCTGCCGCCCGAGACGCTCGCGCTGACCGGGGTCATCGACGAACTGCGCCCGTACCTCCAGGCGACCCTGCACGGGACCGATCTGGGCGGCAGCTGGGTGCAGCTGACCGAGGAGGTGCCGGGGCTGGCCGGGCCGTTCGCGAGGTCGGCGACGGAGCTGAACATCCCGGTGGAGACGGGCGCCTCGGACGCCGCGGGCTGGCCCGCGTCCGGGCCGGGCGTCCATGTGATGCCTCCGCTGGGGGCGGGGGCGGCGTACCCGAGCATGCCGGACGACGCGCGGCACAGCACCTGGCACCACGTGCACCGGTACGGCGGTCTGACCGCGGTGGTGGAGGTGCCGATGTGGGCGAGCGACCTGGTGGACGATCCCGTACCGCATCCGGCGCCGGCCGCGGCCATGCGCCGGCTCGCCGAGCGGCTGGTGCGGGACGGCGCCGCGGTGGAGGACGTGCTCACCGAGGCGGGGCCGCGGCTGGAGGGGGTCGGCGGGCCGCTGCTGCGGGCCGCGCGGTGGGCGCTGGAGCTGGTGCCGGGGCTCGCCGACGACTGGGTCCGCACGGTGCCGGCGGACGACACGCGCGCCTACATCGGCAGTGTGGACGCCTTCGGGCGCCGGCTGCCGTTGCGGGCGGCGGCCATGCTGCTGCGGGTGCTGCGGGCGACCGGGGACCGGGCGGCTCCGGAGCTGGAGCGGCTCGTGGCGTCGTGGAGCGATTCCTTCGAGCAGCGGTTCAGGGCCCGCTGGGTGCCGTTGGAGCACCAGGTCGAGCATCAGGCCCGTACGGTGCTGGCGGCGGCGGTGCACGCGCGCGACCGGGCCGGGTGAGCCCCGGCGCCGCGGGCGCGGGCACCGCCGCCCGCGGCCGTCAGCCGTCCAGCGCGAACACGGCGCCCGTCAGCGCCTGCAGCTCGCAGGGGTTGCCGAACTGCCGCTCGTAGGCGACCGGTTCGCCGTTCCACCGGCCCTCGGCGCGGGCCGTGACGGGGGCGTAGAGCATCGCGCAGACGGCGTCCCGGGGGGTGAGGCGTGCGATGTCGCCGTCGACCCCGGTCAGCGCCTCGCACGCCTCGGCGGCCCGGGTGTGGCCCTGCGGCGGGTCGCACATCAGCAGGGTGCCGCGGGTGTCGCTGGACCGGCTGTCGCCCGTGGTGAGCGTGAGGTAGAGCCAGTTGCCGGGGATGGTCTCGCGGTCGGCGGCCCGTGCCGGGAGCGCCGCTGCGGCGAGGAGGCAGGCCGCCGCCAGGACGCCCAGGGCGCGTCCCGTCCGCACTGTGGTGGAGTGTGTCATTCCCGGTGCATCGGCACGGCGGCCTGCGAACCCCAGTCGGGCTCACTCGAACGGGGAGGCACCGGCGCGCGCCGCAGGGCCAGGTCGAACGCGGCGAGCACCACCCGGGACTGGTACTCGACCTGGCGCGCGACCGGGATCCAGCGGGCTCCGCAGCCGTCGCGGTAGTCGTCGCACCACAGGTCGACGAGGCGGTCCAGCTCGGGCAGCACGCCGGCCGGGTCGCCGTCCGTGCCGGAGACCAGCCGGTGCAGCAGACCGGCGGTGCGCAGCGCCAGCCGCCGCCCGGCGATCCGCAGGGTGGCGAGATGGGCGGTGGTCAGGGGCGGCAGCGGCTGGGCGTCGGCGGTCACGATGTCGGGGTCCCAGGCGTCGGCTAGGCCGGGGCAGACCAGTAAATAGTCGTCGACCGGGGCGAGGAGACGTTCGGTCTCGGGGGTGGCGGGCAGATGGTGCCGGGTCCGGGCGAGGAGGCGGGCGAGGAGCCGTGAGTCCTGCCGCAGGGTGCGGCTGACCGTGCGCAGGACGGCGGCCGGGTCGGCGGGGACGGTGTCGTCCTCCACCGCGGCCACGCCCCACATGGGTGCCTCCAGCACCGCGGTCACCGTGCCGTAGCGGTGGGGGTGGAACCAGGTCGACTCCACGGCGGCCTCGGTGATCGCGGCCGCCAGGTCGCCGCGGCGGGGCGGCGGGATGCGGTAGACGGCCGGGCCGAGACGCGGCCAGTACAGGGTGTCGTAGGGGCCGAGTTCGCGGGGGATGCCGAGGCGGGCCGCGATGTGGGCGAGGCGGCGCGGGAAGCCGGGCAGGTCGTGGGTGAGTTCGGCGAAGCCGCCGCCGACGTCGACGCCGTGCAGGGAGCACTGGAGGAAGGGCCGCAGTTCGTCCTGGAGGGCGAGCAGGGCGCGGGTCTCGGGCAGCTCCGCCCGGTCCGCGCCGTCGGGCAGCCACTCGGGCTGCTCCAGGAAGCCGGGCCGGAAGAAGTTCCGGAAGTAGCGGCCGAGGGTGTACGGGCCCTGGAGCCAGCCCTCGTTGCGGCGCAGGCCGTCGGGGTCGAGGCAGAGCAGGAGGTTCCAGGTGGTGTCGGCCCCGGTGTGGCGGCGGGGGTCGGCGAGGACGCGTTCGGCGAGCCGGAGGGCGGTGGCGCCGCCGACGGGTTCGTTGGCGTGCGGTCCGGCGACGACGAGGGCCTGGCGGCTGCCGCGGCCGACGGAGAGCAGCCAGAGCGAGGTGCCCGCGCGGGAGGTGCCGACCCGGCGCAGACGTGCCTCGGAGGGGTGGCGGGTCACCAGTGCTGCCGCCCGCGCGCCGAGTTCGTCGACGGTCGGGTAGCGGAGGAGTGGCAGCAGGGCGCACCTCCGCGTGCCGGTGCCGTCGGTTCACCTGATGTGCATGAGGTACGCACAGTCAGTCACGGTTGCGGCGGTACGTCAACACCCTGGTGGGGACGGGGATTCCACCCACCGCACCCTGTAAGGCCCAGGCCAGAGCTAAGGTCGGGCTCAGTTCAGGGCGAGGCGGAAGGCCATCCGGCCGAAGCCGACCTGGTCGCCCTCGCGGACGACGGCCGCGCCGATGACCCGCCGCCCGTTCACCGTGGTGCCGTTGGTCGAGCCGAGGTCGCGCAGCACCCACATACCGCCCTGGCGGGTCAGTTCGGCGTGCACCCGGGAGACCGTCTCGTGGGTCAGCCGGAGCCCGTTCGCCGGGTCCCGCCCGATCCGCAGCGGGTGGCCGCCGCCGGGGTGGGGCAGCAGCAGCTTGGGCAGCCGCTCGGCCTGCCAGGCCCGGCGCAGCCGCACCCCGAAGCCGGAGACCGCCTCGACGGTGCCGAAGACCGCGCGGGAGAGCCGGCTCTCCCGGGGCAGGTCGGCGGTGAGGGCGAGCAGCTCGTCCGAGCGGCGGGCGACGAGGGCCAGCTCCATGCGCCGGATGAACGTGTCGTGCGAAAGACGCCCCAGGGCGACGCCGTCACGGAGCACCTTCAGCGCCTTGTCGCGCTCCGCGTCCGAGAGCCGCGCGGGGTACGTGTTGAACTCGAAGGACGACGTCACGTTCGTGATTGTCGGTCAGCGGGGCCCGGGTGTCCAGAAGACGAGAAATCGGCCGCCACGCACGCGTACCCGACGACACCCGCCGCAAAAGGGAAGATTCAAAAGCGGATTGATCTCGTTTGAAGCACCATGGACGGGCTACATCACGGTGAGCAGACGAAGGGGAACCGTCCGTGCAGTTCGAGGTGTGGGCACCTGAGGCCGGCCGTGTGGCGCTCCATTGCGGGGACGCCACACGCGCGTTGGAGCGCGATCCGGAGCGAGAGGGGTGGTGGCGGGGTGAGGCGGAGGCGCGGGACGGCACCCGGTACGGGTACGCGCTGGACGACGGTCCGGTGCTCCCGGACCCCAGGTCCCGGCGCCAGCCCGACGGCCCGGACGGCCGCAGCGCCGTCGTGGACCACGGCGGGTACGCCTGGCGGGCGGACTGGGAGGGACGTCCGCTCCCCGGGGCGGTGCTCTACGAACTGCACGTCGGCACCTACACCCCCGAGGGCACGCTGGACGCGGCCGCCGAGCGGCTCGGGCACCTCGTCGAACTGGGCATCACCCACGTCGAGTTGATGCCGCTGTGCCCCTTCCCCGGCCGGCACGGCTGGGGGTACGAGGGGGTCTCGCTGTGGGCGGTGCACGAGCCCTACGGCGGCCCCGAGGCGCTGAAGCGGTTCGTGGACCGGGCGCACGGGCTCGGGCTCGGTGTCGTCCTCGACGTGGTGCACAACCACCTCGGCCCCTCGGGCAACTACCTCCCGGCGTTCGGACCGTACTTCACCGAGACCCATCACACGCCCTGGGGCGCGGCGGTGAACCTCGACGCCCCCGGCTCCGACGAGGTGCGCGACTACTTCCTCGGCAGCGCGCTGGCCTGGCTGCGCGACTACCGCGTCGACGGGCTCAGGCTGGACGCGGTGCACGCGCTGCGGGACACGCGCGCGCTGCACTTCCTGGAGGAGCTGTCGACGGCGGTGGACGCGCTCGCCGAGGACGTGGGCCGCCCGCTGTTCCTGATCGCCGAGTCCGACCTCAACGACCCGCGGGTCATCACCCCGCGCGCCGAGGGCGGTCTGGGCCTCCAGGGACAGTGGAACGACGACTTCCACCACGCCCTGCACACCGCGCTGACCGGCGAGTCCCAGGGCTACTACGCCGACTTCGGGCGCTCCCCGTTCCCGGCCCTCGCCAAGACCCTCACCGGCGGCTACTTCCACGACGGCACCTACTCCAGCTTCCGCGGCCGGCACCACGGGCGGACCCTGGACCGCTCCCGGGTGGCCGGGCACCGGCTGCTGGGCTACAGCCAGACCCACGACCAGATCGGCAACCGCGCCCAGGGCGACCGGCTCTCCGCCTCCCTCTCCCCCGGTCTGCTGGCCTGCGCGGCCGCGCTGACGCTGACCGCGCCGTTCACGCCGATGCTGTTCATGGGCGAGGAGTGGGCGGCCGGCACCCCGTGGCAGTTCTTCACCGACCACACCGACCCCGAGCTGGCCGAGGCGGTACGGCGGGGCAGGCGCCGGGAGTTCGCCGCGCACGGCTGGGCCGAGGAGGACGTCCCCGACCCGCAGGACCCGGCGACCCGCGACCGGTCCTGTCTGGACTGGTCGGAGCCCGACCGGGAGCCGCACGCGCGCGTGCTGGACTGGTACCGGCGGCTGATCGCCCTGCGGCACGAGCAGCCGGACCTCACCGATCCCGATCTCGCCGACACCAAGGTCGCCCACGACGGGCTGCGGCGCTGGCTGGCCTTCCGGCGCGGGGACGTGCGGGTGGCCGTCAACCTCGGCAAGGAGTCCGCCGAGATCCCGCTGGGTCCCCGCAGGGCCCGGGTCCTGGCCGCGTGGGAGCCGGTGGAGGTGCCCGGGGCGGACGGGGTGCTCCAACTGCCCGGGGAGTCGGCCGTGGTGCTGCTCCAGGAGTGAGCCGGGGGCGACGGGGAGGGCGGGCGGTTCAGGCCTCGCCGTCCTCCCTGAACTCGGTGACCCGCTCCAGCAGGATCGCCTCCCAGGCGAGGACGACCTGGCGTCGCAGCCGGGCGATCGGGGTGGCGCCCGGCTGCCCGCCGAGCGCCTCGGCGAGGCCGATGACGGTGTCGCAGCGCGCCAGCCACAGTCCGCGCAGACAGGGGCGGGCGCCGTAGCCGGCCAGGGTGGCGGCGCGGACGGCGGCCGGGGAGCCCACGGCGCGGGCGAGGCCGGCGATGTCCTCGGCGGGGTCGCCGAGGACCGTGTCGGCCCAGCCGAGGACGGCACGCACCCGCCCGTCGGCGCTGACCACGAGGTGCTCGCCGGTCAGGTCGTGGTGGACGAGGACGGCGCCGCCGGACTGCGCGGCCAGCTGGACGGCGGCGGGCTGGGTGAGCTGGTGCAGCTGTGCCGGGTCGAACTCGTCGGCCGCGGCGAGGCGCTCGGCGGCCCGCTCGGCGGTACGGCGCAGCGCCTCCAGGGAGCGCGGTCCGGTGCGTGGCACGCCGAGCGACTCGGCCTGCCGGGCGGGGACCTCGCGCAGCCCGGTGAGCAGCCCCGCCAGGTCGGCCTCGCCGACGGCGGACACGTCGTGCGTCTCGGCCGAGGCGCCGGGGACCTTGGTGTCGAGGGTGTAGCTCAGGCCGGGCGCCCACTCGCCGTGCGCGACGCTGGCCGGCACGGCGACCGGGAGATGCGGTCGCACCAGGTCGCGCAGGCGCAGTTCGCGGCGCTGGCGGGCGGCGGCGTCGCGGTCGGGCGCGAGGCGCAGCACATGGCGGGCGCCCACCCACCAGGTGACGGGTTCGGCGGCCTCGGCGACGGGCCGGACCTCGGGTCCGGCGGTGTCGTCCGCGGCGTCCTTGAGCAGGGAGCGGACCAGTCGGCGGACGGTGTCCGCGGTGGGTGTCGGTGCCTGGGTCATGGGTCGCGCCGTTTGCAGCTAGGGGGCTGGGGGACGGGACGGTCGGAGGGGGTCAGTCCACCATGACCATCTCGCGGGTGGTCGTGTTCAGCCGCCGCCCGCCGTCCTCGGTGACGGTGACGATGTCCTCGATGCGCACCCCGAACCGTCCGGGCAGATAGACGCCGGGCTCCACGGAGAAGCACATCCCGGGCACCAGGGGCCGCTCCTCGCCCTCGATCATGTAGGGCGGTTCGTGGGTGGTGACGCCGATGCCGTGCCCGGTGCGGTGGATGAAGTACGCGCCGTAGCCGGCGTCCGTGACGACCGCGCGGGCGGCCCGGTCGACGTCCTGGCAGGCGGCGCCGGGCCGTACCGCCCGGAAACCCGCCTCCTGGGCCGCGCGCACCACGTCGTGGACGCGGCGCTCCTCGTCGGTGGGTTCCCCCACGTGGACCGTGCGGGAGGTGTCCGAGCCGTAGCCGCCGAGGAGCCCGCCGAAGTCGAGGACGACCATGTCGCCGCGGTCGATGACGCGGTCGCCCGCCTCGTGGTGCGGGTTGGCGCCGTTGGGGCCGGAGGCGACGATCGTGAAGTCGACGGTCGTGTGCCCGTGCTCCCGCAGCAGCCGGGCCAGGTCGGCGGCGACCTCGGCCTCGCGGCGCCCGGAGAAACGGACCTCGCGGATCGCCTCGAAGGTCGCGTCGGCGGCCGCGCCCGCCGCCGTCAGGCGCTCCAGTTCCGCCGCGTCCTTGACGGCGCGGAGCATCGGCAGGACCTCGGTGAGGGAGGCGTAGGCGGATCCGGGCAGGGCGTGGGAGAGGCCGAGCAGGTGCATGGCCCAGGCGTTGTCGCTGATGCCGAACCTGCCGTCCGGGGCGAGGAGGGCGGCCGCGATGGCGTAGGGGTCCTTGCCGTCGGTCCAGTCGCGCAGGGCCAGCGCGGGCGCTCCGGCCGCCCGCGCGGCGTCGGGGGCCTCCAGGGCGGGCACGATCAGCTCCGGGTCCCGGCCGGGGACCAGGACGAGCAGGGTGAGCCGTTCGGTGACGGCGGGCTCGTACCCGGTGAGCCACACCAGGTCGGGTCCGGGCGCGACCAGCAGTCCGGCGAGTCCGGCCCCGGCGGCCTCCCGCGCGGCGCGCTCCATCCGGGCACGGTAGTCGTCGGCGGTGAAGGGAGCGGGCGTACGGGCGGTCATCCGGGCCTCCCTGGGCGGGTGAAGGTGACTACGGGCAGCATCCTGCCCCTCCGGCGTGGGCGGCGCGAGCCGGTTGGCCGGTCCCGTTCCCGTTCCGCCCCCGGGGGCTTCCTCCCGCGCACCCACGGGGCGCTCTCCCGGCCCGGGACCTCAGGTGACGAACCCCGGGACCGCGGTGAGCTGCTGGTAGCCGCCGCTCTCGTGACGCACGGTGAGCCTGATCTCGGCGCCGGGGCGGGTCCGGGCGACGGCACGGGCGAGGTCGGCCGCGCTGTCGATGCGGGTGGTGCCGAAGACCAGCAGGACGTCCCCGCGGACCAGGCCCGCCGCGTGGGCGGGGCCCGGCACGTGCACGCCGGTCAGCAGCGCCCCCGCCTTCTCCGCGTCGACGGCCTCCACGCCGAGGCTCGCGGCGGGCACCCCGGCGGGCTCCGGGGTCGGGGACGGGGTGGTCCGGGGCGGCGCCGAGGCCGCCATGGGGTGCGGCGCGTCGTCTCCGGGCCGGTCCGCCCGCTGGAGTTCGGCGAGTCTGCTCAGGCCGACGACCGTGGCGCCGACCGTGCCGAGTCCCACGCCCGTCAGGACCAGGACCGTCCCGACGAACAGCCCGGACAGCACGGTGGTGAGCCGGCGGCGGCGCCGGCGTGCGGCATGCGGGCGCCGGGCGGGCCGGCTGCCGCCGGGCTCCTGGCCGGGCATCGGCTTGGGACGCAACGCGGTCTGTTCCATGGATCGCCTCCGGCTGGAGGACTACCCGGAGTACCCGCGCGCGACCTGCCACGAACGAGTGAGACTGACCCGGCGTCAGGAGCCGGGCCGCCCGCCGCGCGCGGACGTCAGCGCTGCCGCCGCTTCCATCGCCGCGCCCCGGGGCTCGCCGGCGAGGACCAGTTCCGTGCGGTGCACCAGGCGCGGCGCGACGAGCGGGACGGCGACGCCGCCGGGCACGTCGGCGGCGGCCCAGCGGGGCAGCAGGGTCAGACCGTGTCCGGCGGCCGCGAGCGCGGTGAGGCCGCGGACGTCGGTTCCCGTGTAGCGCAGGGAGGGGCGGAATCCCCGGCCGGCGGCGGCGCGGAGCTGCGCGAGCGGCAGGCCCGCCTCGGGCGCGTCGAGCCAGCGGGCGTCGGCGAGGTCGTCGAGCCTCAGTCCGGCGCGCCCGGCCAGCGGATGGGTGCGGGGCAGCAGCACGCACACCGGCTCCTCGCCCGCGCCGCGGGTGGTCAGCGGGGCCACGTCGGGCAGCCGCAGGGGGTCGCTGGGCGCGGCGAGGCCGTCGACGAGTCCGAGGTCCGCGGCGCCGGTGGCGACCGCCGCCGGGATCTCGTCCCGGGCCGCCGAGCGCAGGGTCACCCCGGCGGCGGGGAGGGCGGCCAGGACCCGGGGGCCGAGGGTGGTGGGGGCGACGGCGAGGGTCAGACCGTGGGCCGGGGCGGCGGCCATCCGGGCGACGTCGGCGCGGGCCGCGTCCAGGCGCAGCAGCAGCGGACCCGCGTGCTCCAGGAGCCGTTCGCCGGCCGTGGTGGGGGCGACGGGCCGCCGGGTGAGCAGCGGGGTGCCCAGGTCCTGCTCCAGCGCGGCGATGTGCTGGGACACCGCCGACTGGGTGTAGCCGAGTTCCCGTGCGGCAGCGGAGAAGGAGGCGCGGCGGGCCACCGTGACGTAGGTGCGCAGCAGATGCGGGTCCATGGCCGCCAGGATCGCATCAGTTCTGCTGATCGGTGGTGCAGGGATCATCGTTGGACGTGAACTCGGCGGCGCGCCCAGGATGAGGGGCATGACCGAGACCCTCGCGCGGATCGCCCTGGTCGGCGACCGCTCCGCCCATGTCGTGTCGCACACCCGGGTGCCCGCCCTGCTGGAGGCCCTGGCCGTCCGGGAGCGGCTGCTCCTGGACGCGTACTGGATCCCCACCGAGGAGGCCGGCGAGCCGGGCGCGGTGGACGGGTTCGACGCGGTGTGGGTGGTGCCGGGCAGCCCCTACCGCAGCGAGGCGGGGGTGCTGGCGGCCATCCGCACGGCACGTGAGGGCGGCATCCCGTTCCTGGGGACCTGCGCCGGGTTCCAGCACGCGCTGCTGGAGTTCGCCCGCCATGTCTGCGGGCTCACCGACGCCGCGCACGCGGAGAACGAGCCGTCGGCGAAGGAGCCGCTCATCGCGCCGCTGGCCTGTTCCCTGGTGGGTCACGAGGGTGTCGTCGTCGTCGAACCGGACTCGCTCGCGCAGTCCGTGACGGGCGCCGAGCGGACGGTCGAGCGCTACTTCTGCGCGTACGGGCCCGTACGGCACCTGGACACGCTGCGCGCGCACGGTCTGCGGTTCTCGGGGCGCGACGAGGACGGCGGGGTCCGGGTGGCCGAGCTGCCGGGCCACCCCTTCTTCCTGGCCTCGCTGTTCCAGCCGGAGCTGTCCGGCGACAGGTCCCGCCCGCACCCGATGATCACCGCGTGGGCGCGGGCGGCGGTGGAGCACGCGGGCCGGCGGGGCTGAGCCCGGCCGGCCCGCGGCGCGCGGGGCGTCAGCCGACGGGGATCGCGGGCGGCCGGTCGGGGAGGAAGCCGTGGGTGCGGCGGGCCAGGTACTCGGCCTTGTAGCGGTCGACCTCGCGGTGCCAGTGGAGGATGCCCGCCAGCCAGTTGCGCAGGTCGGACACATAGGTGTCCATGGCCTCGCGGGCCCGCTCGGAGAGGGCGAAGTCGTCGTAGAGGACCGGCAGTTCATGGGCGACGACGTGCTCGAACTGCTGGAGGCGCTGGGTCATGAGGTCGTGCACGACGCGCAGCGCGGTCGGGTAGTCGCAGCCGAAGAAGTTCTGCACGACGAGGATCGCGTTGTGGACCTCGCCCTCGTACTCGATCTCCTTCTGGTACGAGAAGACGTCGTTGATCAGGCAGGCGTAGTCGACGGCGGCGTTCTCCAGCGAGCGCACGGGGCCGCTGCGGTAGACCTCGGCGGGCACGTCGGGGCCGTGGCCCATCCGGCACAGGGCCATGGTGAGGTCGGAGCCGAAGGTCGCCCGGCGCATCTCCAGGTAGTCGACCGGGTCGGGGACGCGGTGCTGGAGCTGGTTGGACAGCTCCCACACCCAGCTCTCGGTCATCACGTTCACCGCGTCCCGGAGGGTGGCGCGCTGCTCGGGTGTCATGCCGGCGGTGGTGCGTGCCCACAGGTCGAGGAGTCCGCGCTCCATCGCGTTGACCGGGACGAGGGGGGCCGGTGTGCCGTCGAGGGGCATGCAGTCGGCGAGGCGCCGGGTGGTGAGGCGGGCGGCGGCGAGGTCGCGGCGGTGGCCGAAGACGAGCGGGTAGTAGTCGTCGCCGTAGGTGCCCCAGGCCAGCCAGTGGGCGCTGAGGTCGAGCGCTTCGGGGGTCGCGTCCGGGTCGATGCCGGCCGAGCACAGCGCGAGGTCGGCGGCGGCGAGCCGGTCCTCGTCCCAGACGCCCTCCTGGAGGATGCCCATGCGGTGCGACCACGCGGTGAGCCGTTCCCGGGCGCCGGGCAGGTGCGGGCAGAGTTCCACGGCGAAGGGCATGTGGAGGTCGGGGATCACGGAGGGTCCGACCTTCTGGTACGGCAGATGCGTGTGGGCGCGCAGGCGCTGGGCCCCGGTGACGGCGAGCAGGGCGCCGATGTCGGCGGCTGAGGTGCCGGGGCCGGTGGGGCCGTGCCAGGGGTTGGTGGAGCGGGCGCCCTCGTTCATGTACCGGCTGGAGCGCAGATGCCATTCGTGGCCACCGGACTGCCAGTCCTGGAGGCCCAGGGTGTACGCGGCGACGGCGGCGACCTCGTCGGGGGTCAGGCCCCGGTCCAGGGCGAGGGCGGGCACCTCGGTGAGGGCGGTGTGCTCGAACTGGTGGAGCCGGGAGGTGAGGATGTCGTTGACGGTGTCGGCGGCCTGCTGGGTGGTGCAGCCGAAGAAGGTCTCCAGCACCAGGACGCCGTTGCTGAGTTCGCCCTCGTCCTCGACCTCGCGCTGGTAGGAGAAGAGGTCGTTGCGCAGGTGCACGGCGTCGGAGAACGTCTCCATCAGCACCCGCAGGGGCCGGGAGTCGGCGACGGACGCCGGCACCTCGGCGCGCGCGTACTCCACCAGCCCCGCCGACCAGGGGGCGCCGCCCACCTTGCGGCGCATCTCGATGTACTCGACGGGGTTGGAGATCCGCCCCTCGTTGATGTTGGACAGCTCCCACATGGACTCGTTCAGCAGATGCTCGGTGGCGACGGCGAACCGGCGGCGCCAGTCGGCCGACATCGCCGGGACCGTGCGCGTCCACAGGTCGGCGAGCCCCGCCTCCACCGGGTTCTCGGGCTCGGGCATCGGGGTCGCCGGGTCCATCGGCATGAAGAGGGCCAGCCGGTCGAGGTGGCTCTTGCCGGCGGCCCGGTCCTGGGTCCGCTTGAACATGTCCAGGAAGTGGTCGTCGAAGAAGAAGACCCACACGTACCAGTCGGTGATCAGGGACAGCGCGGGGCCGTCGCACTCGGGGTGGGTGTAGGCGCAGAGCAGGCCGTAGTCGTGCGCGTCGAGGTCGGCCTGCTCCCAGATCCCGGATCCCTCCAGCATGCCCATCTCGCGGGCCCACGCGGTCGAGTGGGCGCGGGCCTCGTCGACATGCGGGTTGAGCCGCGCGGGATACGGCATGTAGAAGTGCGGGAGTTCGAAGGGCTGCGTCATGGCCGGGCCCTACCCGGCGGTCCGAACGGCCATCCGCGGCGCGGGACATGATCACACCATCGCGTGAACCCGTCCCGAACCCGCCCTCTCCCGCCCGCACTTGTGGAGGCGCCGCGGCCCGTCCTTGAAAGGTGTCCCGGCTCGTCCTCGTGGGGTGCCACGGCCCGTCCTCGTGGGGTGTCCCGGCCGCCGACGGCGGGTTCCGGCCGCGTCCGGCCGGGACGCGCGGGCGGCGCGTCCCGTGCTCTTGCCGAGGCCGGGCGGGGGCGCCACCGTGTTCGCATGACCTCCTTCACGCTCCCCCATGAGCTGCACGGCGACGGTGCCCACAAGGTGTTCGCGGTGCACGGCTGGTTCGCCGACCGGTCCGCGTTCGCGAGCGTACGGCCCGATCTCGACGTCCGGTCCTTCACCTACGCGCTGGTCGACCTGCGCGGCTACGGCGAGGCGAGGGACGCCGCCGGGACGTACACGACGGCCGAGGCGGCGCGGGATCTGCTGGACCTCGCCGACCGGCTCGGCTGGGAGCGGTTCTCGGTGGTGGGGCACTCGATGGGCGGCTCGGTGGCACAGCGGCTGCTGGCGCTGGCGCCGGACCGGCTGCGCCGGATCGTGGGGGTCTCCCCGGTGCCCGCCTCGGGGCTGCCGCTGCCGGCGGGCCAGTGGGAGCTGTTCGCGGACGCGGCGCGGCTGCCGGAGAACCGCCGTACGATCATCGACTTCACCACCGGCGGGGTACGTCCGGCGGCCTGGCTGGACCGGATGGTGGCGCGTTCCCTCGCGGTGAGCGAGGAGAAGGCGTTCCGGGCCTGGCTGGACTCCTGGGCCGGGGAGGACTTCCACGCCGAGGTCGCGGGCGTCCGGGTGCCCGCGCTGGCGGTCGCGGGCCGGCTGGACCCGGCCCTGTCGGCGGCGCTGCTGCGGGAGACCTGGCGGCGCTGGTACCCGTACGGGGAGGTGCGGGAGCTGGCCGGGGCGGGGCACTACGCGATGGACGAGACACCGCTGGAGCTGATCCAGATGGTGGAGGCGTTCCTCGACGCGGACGAGGACGAGGGCGAGGACGCCGACGGGTGCGGGTACGCGCCGGCCGGGGCGGGCGAGGAGGCGTGACCGTCCGGCCGTCCCCTCCCGTTCCCGATGTCTTCGATCCCCGGCGGTACGCGGCCGGGGTGCCGCACGCCGCCTACCGGGTGCTGCGCGACCACCACCCGGTGGCCTGGCAGGAGGAGCCCGAGGTGCTGGGCTGGCCGGCCGGGCCGGGGTTCTGGGCGGTGACCCGGCACGCGGACGTGGTCCGGGTGCTGAAGGACCCGCTGGTCTTCTCCTCGCAGCTGGGCGCGACCCAGATCAGGGACCCCGATCCGGCGGACCTGCCGTTCATCCGGCGCATGATGCTCAATCAGGACCCGCCGGGCCACGGTCGGCTGAGACGGCTGGTGAGCCGGGCGTTCACCCCGGGCCGGGTGGACCGCTTCACCGCGGTCGCCGAGAAGCGCGCCCGGGACCTGTTCGCGCGGGCCCTGGACACGGCCCGGGACGGCACCGTCGACCTGGTCGGCGCGGTCACCGACGACTACGCCCTGCTGAACCTGGCCGACCTGCTCGGGGTGCCGGAGCGGGACCGCGGGCTGCTGCTGCGCTGGACGCAGCGGGTCATCGGCTACCAGGACCCCGAGGAGGCCGGTCCCGTCGTGCGGGACCGAGCGGGCCGGCCGGTCAACCCGCGCTCCCCGGCGCTGCTGCGGGACATGTTCGACTACGCCCGTGAACTGGCGGTGTACAAGCGCCGGTACCCGGCCGACGACGTGCTCACGATCCTCGCGCACGACGCCGAACTCACCGGGCCCGAGCTGGAGATGTTCTTCTTCCTGCTCACCGTCGCGGGCAACGACACCGTGCGCGGTGCCGCGCCCGGCGGACTGGCCGCCCTGGCCGAACACCCCGATTCCTGGGCCCGGCTGCGTGCCGGGGAGATCGGACTCGGGCCCGCCGTGGAGGAGTTGCTGCGCTGGCATCCGCCGGTGCTGTCCTTCCGCCGTACAGCCGCCCAGGACACCGAGCTGGCCGGGCGGCGGATTCGCGCGGGGGACAAGGTCGTCGTGTTCCACGCCTCCGCCAACCGGGACGAGCGGGCCTTCGCGGAGCCGGACCGGCTGGACCTGACCCGCGCGCCCAACCCGCACGTCTCCTTCGGGGACGGTCCGCACGTCTGCCTGGGCGCTCACTTCGCCCGGCTGCAACTGCGGGTGCTGTACGGGGAGGGGCTGCGCGCGCTTCCGGTGCTGCGCGGCGCGGGCCCGCCCGCTCGGCTGGTGTCGAACTTCATCAACGGGCTCAAGTCGCTGCCGGTGCGGGTGGGGTGAGTCAGGGCCGCACCTGGATCAGGGCATGGGTGCCGCCGGTCCGCCAGCGTGGTCCCTCGGCGGCGTCCAGGGCGGCCACCGTCGCGGCGTCCACCCCTGTGATCACCTCGGACTTCAGGGTGCGCAGCGCGGCGACCGGGCCGGGGAAGTGGCGGGTGACGTCGGCGAAGGGGGTCGTGGGCGGCCATCTGCGGTCCCCCACCAGGCGCCGGTAGTTGAGGTCGCCCTTGAGCACGGTCAGCGTGGCGTCCTTCAGCTCCGCGCGGAGGTCGTCCGGCATGTCCTCGTACGGCAGGGGCGCGCAGGAGAACGGGTGGGCGCGGACGGTGAGGCCGCCGTCGGTGAGCGCCGTCCACAGGGCCTCGCCGTACGCCCGTGCGGCTCCCCCGGCTCCCCCGGCTCCCCCCGCGCCCCCGGCTCGCCCGGCCGTCCTGATCCGGCCGACGGCGTCGAGGACGTCGGCGGGGGTGGCGTCGGAGACGAAGTAGGGGTGCGCCTTGACGTGCAGGACGGCGTGCCGGACGCGTCCCCGGGTCAGGAGGTGGGCGATCAGCAGGAGGTCGGGGACGAGTTCACCGCCCGCGTTGTCGGCGATCAGGCAGAGCAGGGGGGCGGTCCGGCCGGGCGGCAGCAGGGACCACAGGGCGTCGCTGTCGTCGGCGACCAGGGGTCCGGCACCGGGGGGTGTGGCGCCGCCCGTTGCGTCGTCCGTTGCGTCGTCCGTGGTGTCGTCCGCGGTGTCGTTGGCGCCGGAGAGGCGGAAGCCCAGGTCGGCCCGGTTGCCCCACAGGGAGCCGTGGAGCAGGGCGCGGTCCTGTTCCCGCTCGGTCAGCCCGGCGAGGCCGTCCAGGGCCGCCAGTTCGGCGTCGGTCCCGGCGGAGTCCAGTTCGGCGAGCTTGGCGGGGCGGAAGGGGTCGACGCCCTGCCAGACGCCGGGGGCGAAGTAGCCGACGGCGTCCAGGAGCCGGCGGTAGAAGTAGCTCTCCGACCACAGCCACGGGGCGTCGGTCCAGGGCCGGCCCAGATGGGCCTCGGCGCCCCACTCCCGCCACCGGCCGAGATCGTGGGCGTCGGCGGGGAGGGGCGCGACGACGCCCTCGGCGCACTCGTGCAGGAGCGCGTCGAGCGCGGCCCGGCGTCCGGGGTCGTACGGCAGGGCGTCGCGGACCTGGCGGATGATCGCCGGATGCCGCTCGGTGAGCACGGAGTGCGGGAAGGAGCCGGGTTCGTCGCCGAGGATCACGGGCGGGGTGTCGCGCATGCCGCGACCGTATCGCGGGCCCGGACGGGGCCCGGCTCAGCCGACGCGGATCTCGCGCTCCAGCTGGGTGGCGAGGGTGAGGTAGCGGGGGCGGCGGGGCACCGGGACGATGCCGCGGACCAGCAGGTGCCACATCTCCGCGACGCGTCTGGGCTGCCGGGCCACGGGTTCGGTGGTGCGGCCGACGACCCGGGTACCGACGAAGAAGCAGACCAGCGAGTGGGCCGCGGTGTCGATGTCGACGTCCGCGTGGACGTCGGACTCCTTGACCGCGCCGAGGAGTTTGCGGGAGGCGAGGTCCAGCCATTCCGCGAACGGGTGCTGAAGGGGGGCCTTCACCGCCACTCCCCCGGTGGCGAGCCGCAGCCCGGCCCTGGGGATCGGGCCCTCCACCGCCAGCCGGGCGACTCCGAAGGTGGTGCGCATCAGCGTCTCCAGGGAGGAGTAGCCGCGCGCCTCCAACTCGCCGGCGATCTGGCGGGACGCGTGGGACTGGAGTTCCAGGATCGCCTGCGCGAGGTCCTCCTTCGCCGCGAAGTGGAAGTACAGGGCGCCCTTGGTGACCTGGGCGTGCGCCACGATGTCGCTCAGACTCGTCGATTCGTAGCCCCGCCGGTCGAACAGATCGGCGGCGGCCGTGATGATCGTCGCTCGGGTCTGTTCAGCGCGTAACTGCCTCGCCATCGCCTGGACACTCCTGGGGAAGAAAAGAACGGGTCATGCCGTTTGTTTTTCACTCCCCGTACACGATAGCTCACCACGCGACGGTGCCCACCCGGCATGCGAAGACTGCCGAGTCCCCCTGGAGGCCGAGGACTTGGATCTCCTCTCCGGGCCCGCGCACCGCCTCGATCCAGGTGGGCCGGTCGAGTTCGGCGTACCGGGCGAAGGAGGCGTGGAAGGAGACCGGCGCGCGGGCCGCTCCACCGAGCGCGTGGGCCGCCTGGCGGGCCGCCTCCAGCAGCAGCATGCCGGGGACGTGGTCGAGGGGGTGGTCGAAGAAAACGGGGTGAGTGGTATCGACCCTCAACTGCCAGCGCCCGGGGCGCTCCTGCGGGGCCAGTACGACATCGGCGGGGACCGTGCGGTCCACCTCGGCGGGCGGCAGTCCGGGGGGCGGGGGCAGCGCGGTGACCGTGTCGGCGGTGCGTCCGCCGCGGAGTCTGCGGTACACGGACTCACTGGTCCAGGAGACCGCGATGTGCGCTTCGGCGACCTGGGTCCCCTCGATGCTGACGTCCGCGTCGTAGCGGAAGGCGGTGGCGCGGCCGGCCCGGTGCCGTACGTCGAAGACCTTGACGGCCAGGGCCGGTTCGGCGGGCGTGGGCCCGACCCGCAGGTGCTCGGGGCGCGTGGCGACCCGCAGCTCCTGGAGGACGAACCGCTGCCCCAGGGGCACCCCGTACTCGGCGTGGGCGAGCAACGCGCCGCTCTGCCGCACGGTTTCGGTGACCAGGAGCGGCTCGTATGCGGTACGGTCGCTCGTCACATGTAACTGGTGGGCCCGCGGCCACTGCGCGGCTACCGTGAACTGGTCCGTTCCCAGTCGGCGCCAGCCGGTGAGCAGGGTCTCGGCGACGGCCGCGCGGTGCACCAACTGGCGTGGCACGGTGGCCGTGAGGCCCTCGGAAGCTGTCGGGAGATCGGCGAGTCTCGGCAATTCAGGCATGTCTCTCCCTGGGTCCCCCGACAGTGATGACAGACGGCGAGGTGCCCGTGCCGTGAGCGCTAGAGTACGAGCCGACCGGTTTGTTTTCAATGAGACCAGGGTGACCAGCATCGGTGCGCGACCGGACCGCCGCGCTCCGGGCCATCCGGTCAACTCGGCGCAGCGGAGGGGCGCTTATGGCGAAGCAGGAGCGCGCCATCAGGACGCGCAGGGCGATCCTGGAAGCCGCGGGGGCGGTGTTCGACGAACACGGCTACACCTCGACGACGATCTCGATGGTGCTGGAGCGGGCCGAAGTCACCAAGGGCGCACTGTACTTCCACTTCCCGTCCAAGGAGTCCCTCGCCCAGGCCGTCCTGGACGAGCAGGTGCAGCTCGGCGCGGTGCCTCCGCATCCGTGCAAGCTCCAGGAGGTCGTGGACATCACCTTCGTCTTCGGCCGGCGTCTGCTGAGCAACTCGCTGTTGCAGGGCAGTGTGCGGCTGACGGTGGACCAGTGCGCGCCCCCGGGGGTGGATCACACCGGTCCGTTCCGGCAGTGGGCGGAGCATCTGATCGGCCTGCTGGAGGAGGCCGAGAAGCAGGGTGAGCTGCTCCCCACGGTCGTACCGCGGGACACGGTGGAACTGCTCGTGGGGTCCTTCGCCGGTATCCAGCTCATGTCCCGGGCGCTGACCGGGCGGGAGGACCTGGCGCACCGGATCGCGGTGCTGTGGCAGCACATCCTGCCGAGCATCGCGGTTCCCGGGCTGCTGGTGCGGCTGGACGCGGCGGCGGACCGCGGTGCCCGGATCCTCGCCTCGCTGGAGGAGGAGGACGAGGCCCCGCTCCTCGCGGACACCGCGTACGCGCGGGAGTCGGAGCGGTGATCCTGGTCACCGGGGCGACCGGCACGGTGGGTGGTACGGTCGCCGAGCGGCTGCGCGGCCGGGTGCCACTGCGGCTGCTGACCCGCGGGCCGGACCGCGCCGGCCATCTGGCGGGACCCCAAGTGGACGTTCGGGCGGGGGACTTCGACGATCCCGCGAGTCTGCGCCCGGCACTGGCCGGGGTGACGGTCGCGCTGCTGGTCACCGCCGACCCGCTGACGCACGCCCATGACGAGCGCTTCCTGGCGGCGGCGCGCGAGGCCGGGGTACGGCACGTGGTGAAGCTGTCGGCGCTCGCGGTGACCGACCCGGACGCCACCGACCTGATCACACGGTGGCAGCGCGGCACCGAGCGGCTGCTGCGGGAGTCGGGCCTGGCGTGGACGCTGCTGCGGCCGCGCGCGTTCATGACCAACACGCTCGGCTGGGCCATCTCCGTCCGGGCCGAGGGAGTCGTCCGGGCGGCGTGCGGCGACGCGGTCAACGCCACCGTCGATCCGCGGGACATCGCCGAAGTGGCCGCGCTGGTCCTGCTGGATCCCGAGGCGCACGCGGGCCGGGCGTATCCGCTGACCGGCCCGGAGGCCGTCAGCGCCGTGGAGCAGACGGAGATCCTCGCCGGACTCCTGCAACGGCCGGTCGCCTTCGAGGAGTTGACCGAGGCGGAGGCCAGGCGGCGGCTGCTCGTACGGTATCCGGCGCCGATCGCGGAGGCGCTCGCCGAGAGCGCGGCCCGGGGGCGGGCCGGGGCGAAGGCCCAAGTCGACCCGACCCTGGCGGAGTTGCTGGGGCGGCCTGCCGGGAGTTACCGGCAGTGGGCGACGGACCATCTGGCGGCGTTCCGGGGCGGGACATGACGGCGGGCCGGCCGATGCCCCATCCGCACCGGCCGGCCCGCCCGCTCCGAGGGAACGGTGGCTCAGAGGTTCAGCTCGCGCCCGCCCTCGCTCAGAAGGTCAGCTTCCAGCTGTTGAGCGTTCCCGTGTCCTGCGCGGCGGTGTCCTGCACCCGCAGCTTCCAGGTTCCGTTGGCGGCCTCCGCGGAGGCGTTCACGGTGTAGGTGGTGTTGACGTTGTCCGCGGAGTCCGAGGAACTCGCGGACTTCAGCCGGTAGCTCGTCCCGTCCGGTGCGATCAGGTCGATGACCAGGTCACCCCGGTAGGTGTGGGTGATGTCCACGCCGACCTGGAGGGCCGAGGGGGCGTTGCCGGTCCGGCCGGAGACGGCGATCGAGGACTCGACGGTCCCGCTGTCCGGGACGGCGACGGCCGAGGTGCTGGTGTAGGTGGTGCCCCCCGTGGAGCCGCCGCTCACCGCCTGCACCGTCTTGGCCGCGTCGGCCAGGCCCGCCCCGCAGCCGCCGGAGCACGTCCCGGGCAGAGCACGCGAGTTGGTCTTGATCGCGGACTCGATCTGGGCCGGGGTCAGCGTGGCGTTCGCCGACTTCAGGAGCGCGGCGAGACCCGCGACGTGCGGGGCGGCCATGCTGGTGCCCTGGTAGTACGCGTAGTTCTCGGCACCCGCGCCCTGCGTGCCGGCGTTCAGCGTGGACAGGATGCCGTTGGCGGTCACCGAGTTGGTCTCGCCGCCGGGAGCGGCGACGTCGACGACCGTGCCGTAGTTGGAGTAGTAGGAGCGGTTGCCCTGCCGGTCGGCGGCGGCGACGCTGATGACGTTGCTGCAGCTCGCCGGCGAGTAGTTGGCCGCGTTGGCGTTGCTGTTGCCCGCCGCGACGACGACCGTGGTGCCGCGGCCCACGGCGGCGTTGATCGCGTTCTGGGTGGCGGTGGTGCAGGCGCCGCTGCCGCCGAGGCTCATGTTGATGACCTTGGCGACGTTGGTGTTGGCCGGGACACCGGAGACGGTGCCGCCGGAGGCCCAGGTGATGGCGTCGATGATGTCGGAGTCGTAGCCGCCGCACTTGCCGAGGACCCGCAGCGGGGAGACCTTCGCGCCGTACGCGATGCCGGCGACGCCCTTGCTGTTGTTGGTGACGGCGGCGATGGTGCCCGCGACGTGCGTGCCGTGCCAGGAGGAGTTGTAGGCCGGGTCGCCCGAGGCGCACTGGTTCGCGGCCGTCCAGTCGCCCGGGTCGGCCGGGTTGCTGTCCCGGCCGCCTCCGTCGGCGGCGACGGTGGTGTCGGAGATGAAGTCGTAGCCGGCGACGATGTTCGCGGCGAGGTCGGAGTGGGTCACGTACCCGGTGTCGATCACGGCGACCGTGACCCCGGTGCCGGTGGCGACGTCCCAGGCGCCCGGCACGTTCATGCCGGCCGTGGTCTCGAACAGGTCCCACTGCTTGGTGTACTCGGTGTCGTTCGGCGTCGCGAGGGGCTTGTTCAGCCGGTCCGGCACGACGTAGGCGACCTGCGGGTCGGCCTGGTACGCGGCGACGACGTCGGCGACGTCCGCCTGGGTGAGGTCCTCGCCGAGGCCGACGAGGGCGGCGCCGGTGCCGAGGCGGCGCTCGAAGTCCAGCCGCTCGCCGGCCTTCTCGCCCTTGGCGGCGGCGTCGGCGTCGGCGGCCTTGTTCGACCTGGCCTCGGCGGCGCCGGACTTGTAGCCCACGATGAGGCGTTCGGCCGGGGCCCCGGGGGCGGCCTCGGTGCGGACTGCGGGGACGTCCGTGGCGGCCGCGGGCTCCTGGGCGGCGGTGGCGGTGGCGGTGGCGGCCGTGAACAGCGCGGCGGAGACCGCGGCGACGGATATCAGTTTCCGTCGCGTGGAGGGGGAGGTACGCAAGGGAGTGCCTTTCGTGGCCGTGCTCCGGGCAGCGCGGAGCGGCGGTCGATCGCTTCGTCCTCGAAGCGGAGGGGGGGTGAAAAGCCGAAAAGCGTGCGCGATGGCCGGCCAGGCGTGGTGGGGGCCGACCCGTCCGGGGTTACCTGTGGGTCGGTTGTGACGGAACGATAGGCAAACAGAAGGTCATAGGGATACAGGGGAAACCCTCGATCGGGCTGGAAACGAACCCTCTGCGTTGGCCGGTTGACCGGTTGTGACCTCTTTTGCTGGGGCTCGCTCCCGGCCGCCCGGCAGGGCTCGGCGGCTGAACAGGCCTGCCGTCCCGCCCGTACTGGGCGGAAGCAGTCCGTCCCGAACCGGCCGAGGAGGCCCCTCACATGACCCGGATCCGCGCCCGGCGCGTCCTCGCCGCGCTGGCGCCCGCGCTGCTCGCCCTGGGCACGGCCGCCGCCCCGGCCACCGCGCACGGCGCGCCCACCGATCCGGTCAGCCGGGTGCTGGCCTGCTCCCCCGAGGGCGGCGCCGCGGCACGGTCGGCGGCGTGCCGGGCGGCCGTCGCCGCGAACGGGGCGCCCTTCACCGCCTGGGACAACCTCCGGATCGCGAACGTGGGCGGCCGGGACCGGCAGACCGTCCCCGACGGCGAGCTGTGCAGCGGCGGCCTGCCCGCCTACCGCGGCCTGGACCTGGCCCGCTCCGACTGGCCGTCCACCCGCCTCGCCCCCGGCGCCGCCCTGACCGTGCGGTACGTCTCGACGATCCCGCACACCGGGACCTTCCGGCTCTACCTCACCGAGCAGGGCTACGATCCCGCCCGGCCGCTCACCTGGTCCGACCTGCCCGAGCGGCCGTTCGCCGAGGTGCGGGACCCGGTGCTGACGGACGGCGCGTACCGGATCCGGGCGACCCTGCCGAAGGACCGCACCGGACGCCATGTGCTGTACACGGTGTGGCAGAACAGCAGCACGCCGGACACCTACTACTCCTGCTCGGACGTGGTGTTCCCGGCGGCGGCCGGGAAGAGCGCGGAGCCGGCGGCGTCCGCGCCCGCGTCCCGCGCTCCCGAGTCGCCCCCGGTGAAGTCCCCTTCTCCTGAGCCGCCGTCGGCCTCCGCGTCCCCCTCCCCCTCACCGGCGCGGGACCGTACGGCCTCCGCCCCCGCCGACGCCACGCCGGTGGCCTCGGCGGCGGAGTCGGCCTCGGGACCCTCGGCCCCGCTGCTGGCGGGCGGCGCGGCCGCCGTGCTGGCGCTCACCGGGGGCATCGCCCTGGCCGTGCGGCTGCGCCGCGGGTGACCCCCGCGGACGGGGGCGCCGGCTGGCACCGAGCACCAACACGCCCTGCGCACAGCCTTCTTGACCCTCAAAAGTAACCCCGGGTAACTTCCTGGACGCGGCAGGAGAAAGCGCTTCCGGGTGCCCCGGCCGGGGCCGCCGGGAGCGGGACGGGGGAGTCCGCCTGAACCGGGCTCCCCCTTTTCCGTGCACCGGACCACGCGCCCCCGCGCCACCGGCCACCAGACACCAGTCGCCAGCCACCGCCCACCGCCCATCGGCCACCGGCGACCGGCGACCGGCCACCACGGCGCCGTACGAGCGGAATTCGGCCAAGGCCGCCCACCCCGTTGACGCACCCGCGCCACCCTCCTACCTTCTGACCGCTCCACCGAACCAGGTTCGATATATCGACCGTTCGACATATCCACCATCGCCCCGCATCGGCCACCCGCCCCTGGAGTCCGGATGACCCCGCACCCGCAGCCGCACCCGCACCCCTCCCGCAGAACGCTCCTCGGCCTGGCGGCGACCGTCCCGCTGGCCGCCACCGGAGCGCTGACCCTCGGATCCGGCACCGCGCACGCCGCGGACTCGGCCTATGTGATGGCCTACTTCACCGAGTCCACCACCATGCTGGAGGCGAACTACGGTCTGCACCTGGCCGTGAGCACCGACGGGCTGCGCTGGACGCCGCTCAACCAGAACGCCCCGGTCGTCACCCCGACCGGCGGGGCCGGCGGACTGCGCGACCCCTTCGTGCTGCGCAAGCAGGACGGCACCTTCGTGGTCCTGGCCACCGACCTGAGCGGCACCGACTGGAGCCGCACCAGTGTGTACATCCACGTCTGGGACTCGGCCGACCTGCGCACCTTCACCGGCTACCGACTGCTGAAGCTGCACGACATGACCACCACGCACAGCTGGGCGCCGGAGGCGTACTGGGACGCCGGGCGCGGCCAGTACGGCATCCTCTACTCGTCGGTGAACAGCAGCGGCCACAACGTGATCATGGTGAGCTACACGACCGACTTCCGGACCACGGTCTCCCCGCAGGTCTTCTTCGACCCCGGGTACGACGTGATCGACGGCAATCTCACGGTCGGCGTGAACGGCGTCAACCACCTCTACTACAAGAGGGACCAGACACTCGTCGGGGCCCGGTCGGTCTCCCTGGCACCGGGCAGTTTCACCCCGTTCAGCACGCCGGTCGCACACGGCGGCACCGAGGCGCCGACGGTGGTCAAGTCACTGACGAACGGCGGTTATTACCTGTGGGGTGACACCTACACGCCCAACGGTGTCTTCTACGTCTGGCAGTCGGCCGATCTGGCCTCCGGCACCTGGACGCCGGTGGACCAGCGGCTGTACACCCAGCCGCTCAACTCCAAGCACTGCGGCATCCACCCGATCACCTCGACCGAGTACACCCATCTGCTCGCGCACTGGGGCGCACCCGCCTGGAACCGGCTCAAGTCCTACAACTTCCCCGACCGTTACGTCCGGCACAGCGGTTTCGCGGGGCGCATCGACGCCTACCCCTTCGACCCGTTCCCCGACTCCCAGTGGAAGCTGGTGCCGGGACTCGCGGACTCCGCCGGGGTGTCCTTCCAGTCGGTCAACTACCCGACCCGGTATCTGCGGCACTACGACTACGCGGTCCGCCTGGACGTGAACGACGGCACCTCGGCCTACGCCGGGGACGCGACCTTCTACCGCACGGCGGGGCTGGCCGACGCGTCCTGGTCGTCCTTCCGTTCGTACAACAACCCCACCCGGTACCTCCGGCACTACGGGTACGCCCTGCGGATCGACCCCGTCTCGACGGCGACCGAGCGGCAGGACGCCACCTTCCAGGTGGGTCACTGACCCGCCGGGGCGGGCCCGTGGCGCGCACGGCCCCGCCCCAAAGCGGCCGTCAGTCCAGGCCGGCCGACTTCAGCCAGGCCTTGGCCACGTCGAGCGGGTCCTTGTTCTCCAGCTGCACCTGGGAGTCCAGGTCCAGCAGAGTCTTGGTGTCGAGCTTGGCGGAGACCGCGTTCAGGGCGTCGACGCCCTCCTGCGAGAGGCCCGACTTGTAGACCAGCGGCGTCACGTTGGCGAAGCCGAAGAGGTTCTCCGGGTCCTGGAGAACGACGAACTTCTCCTTGGTGATCGTCGGGTCCGTGGTGAAGATGTCCGCGGCCTGCACGGTGTTCTTCGTCAGCGCCGCCTGGGTCAGCGGGCCGCCCGCGTCGAGCGCCTTGAAGGACTTGAACTCCAGCCCGTACACGTCCTTCAGGCCCAGCAGGCCCTGTTGCCGGGTCTGGAACTCGGGCGAGCCGCCGATGACCAGCTCGGGCGCGATGTCCTTGAGGTCCGCGAGGGTGGACTCGCCGGTCAGGCTGTACTTGGCGGCGGTCTCCGCGTTGATGCTGACGGAGTCCTTGTCCTCGGCGGGCGAGGACTCCAGCAGGGTCAGTTTCTTGTCCAGCTTGGTCTTCACCGCCGCGTTCACCGCGTCGGCGTCCTTCTGCTCCGCCTTCGGGTCCAGGTACGCCAGCAGCGAGCCGTTGTACTCCGGCAGGACGGTGATGGAGCCGTTCTTCAGCAGGCCGTAAGTGGTCTCCCGGCTGCCGATGTTGGGCTTGTAGGTGACCTTCAGGCCCTTGGCCTTCAGTGCCTCGCCGTAGATGTCGGCGAGCAGGATGGACTCGGCGAAGTTGTTGGAACCGACGACAACGGTGTCGCCGCTCGCCTTGTCGCCGGCCAGGGGGTCGTCGTTCTCGTCGTCGGAGGAGCCACATCCCGCGAGCAGGGCCGCGGCCGCGGCGAGCGCGACGACGGCCGCGCCGGGATGGTTCCGGATGGACCTGCTGCGTGGGGCGGTAGAAGTCACGATTCCCGTTCCGGACTGTGTGGTTGGCGGACGGTAGTTCTCCAGTTCTTGAACTGATCCAATCCAGCGGCTTCTTGATCAGTCAAGGGAATCCGGGTCACCGATTGGACTCGATGAGTAGTCAGTTGTGATCGCATGTGAAGACGGATGTCTCAAGAGGCGATAGTCTCCGCACAGTTGACGCCAGGCGTTCCGTGAGTTGTCAGTGCCGATGCTCAGCCGGTCAACAGTCGATCAATCGAGGAGGAAAGGTGTCCACGAAAGAGGTGGACGCGTCCACCGCTTCACCCGGCTCCCCTCTCGGCCTACGCCGCCTCGTCGACCGCTGGCCGTTCCGGCGCAAGCTCAACCTCCTGGTCGGGGTGCCGCTGGCCGTGGTGGCCGCCCTGCTCGCCTACCTGATCAGTGATCAGCTGGAGCAGTCCTCGTCGGCCTCGGAGGCCGCGCGCCTGGTCCGGGACAGCGCCGAGGTGGCCACCCTGGTGGACCGGGTGGAGGCCGAGCACCAGCAGGCGGTCCTGCTGTCCGTGCGGTACGAGGCCGCCCACGGCGACGCCGTGCCCTCCACGGACGCCTACGACCGCTCGCAGGCCAGGGTGGACGCCCAGGTCGCCAAGGTCCGCGAGACCTTCGGCGACCGGCTGCCGGAGACCGAGGCGCAGGCCCTCAAGGAGATCGACGCCCTCGGCAGCCTCCGCGACACCATCGAGCAGGGCTATCTGCCCGCCGACAACATCGACCCGGCGTACACCAGTGCCGCCAAGGGCGTCATCGACGGCCTCGGCCTGGACCGCAACACCGCCCTCGCGGGCACCTTCACCGGCAACCTGCTCGACTCGCTGCTGCGTGCCGACGCCGCCCACAGCGCCTTCGAGACCGGCGTGTTCTCCGCGGCGACCGGTGACTCCAACGCGCTCATCGAGTTCATCGGCGCCGTCGGCTCCTACGAGGTGTACACCTACCAGGCCGACCGGTTCTCCCGCTTCGCCACCGAGGGGCAGGCCGAGGAGCTGCGGGGCATCGAGCACTCCTCCCCGCAGGCCACCATCCTGCGACAGTACGCCGAGCTGCAGATCGACCCCAGCTCGCTCCAGTCCGACTCCCCCGGAGAGATCCGGCAGTCGTTCAACACGGCGCTGGAGTCCTACCCGGCCTACCGGGCCCAGGCCACCATCCGGCTCGGTATCACCGCCTCCCTGATCGACCAGATCGCCGACCGCGCCGACAACGCCTCCGACGAGGCCGCCTGGCGCGCCGGACTGCTCCTCGGACTCGCCCTGCTCGGCTTCGCGCTGTGGCTCGCGCTGTCGGTCGTGGTGCGCCGCTCGGTGGTGCGGCCGGTGCAGGCCCTCACCGGCGCCGCCCGCGAGGTCGCCGAGGTCGCGGACCGCGAGCTGGCCCGGGTCGCCGACGACGACGCCGAGGACGCCGGCCCGCCCCGGCTGCGCAAGGTGCCGGTCACCGCGCGGGACGAGATCGGCGACCTCGCCACCGCCTTCAACCAGGTGCAGGCCACGGCCGCCGCGCTGCTGGAGCGCCAGGTGCTCAGCCGCCGCAACGTCGCCGAGATGTTCGGCAACGTCGGCCGCCGGGTCAGCAACCTGACGACACGGCAGCTGTCCCTGATCGACGCGGTGGAACGCGGGGAGACCGACCCCGAACTGCTGGAGCGGCTCTACAGCATCGACCACATCGCGGTCCGTCTGCGCCGCAACGCCGACAGCCTGATGCTGCTCGCCGGTATCCGCGAGGCCGGTCTCGGCTCGGGCCCGCTGCCGCTGACCACGGTCGTCCGGGCCGCGCTCGGCCAGATCGAGGGCTTCCAGCGGGTACGGCTCCAGGCCCGCTCCGAGATCGCGGTGGAACCGGACGTCATCGGCGACCTCACGCTGATGGTGGCCGAACTCCTGGAGAACGCCGTGTCGTTCTCCCCCGCGGGCAGCCCCGTCGAGGTGACGGTGTCGGCCGGCGAGGACGACTTCGCCTCGGTCGTGATCTCCGACCACGGTCTGGGCATGAGCGCCGAGCGGCTCGCCGAGGAGAACGCCCGGCTGATCCGCCGCGAGCGCCTGGACCTGGTGCCGACCAAGGTGCTGGGCCTGTTCGTGGTCGGCACGCTGGCGCGCCGCTGGGAGATCGGGGTCGAGCTGACCCGTACCCCGGGCGGTGGTGTCACCGCCGAGGTGAGCGTGCCGTCCGCGCTGCTGCTGCCGGAGCCCGAGGTGCCGGCGGCGACCCCGGCCGAGGTCCCGGACGCCAGGGCCGGCGGGCCGCTGCCCGCCGCCGTGGCTCCCGCCGGGGCGGCCCTCGACTCGATGGTCCCGTCCTCCGCGGCCGCCGAGGACGCCGGGCCCCTCCCCCGCCGGGTCCCCCGACGCGAGACCCCGGCACCCGCACCCGCCCCGGTCCCCGCGCCCGCGCCCGACCACACCCGGGCCGGCCGGCCGGACGCCTCTCCCCGGCCCCACACCGAGTCGCCCCCGGCGGCCTCCGGGTCCCGCCCGCTGCGCCGCCGGGTCCGCGGCGCGACCCTGCGCGGCTCCGAGGAGACCGGCTCCCACCAGGCGCTCCACCAGGCGCCCCGGCCCGCCGACGCCGACGCCGTACGGTCCGCGCTGGAGGAGTTCGAGGCGGCCGTGGCCCAGGCGCACCGCGACACCGGTACCACCGAAGAACACCCGACCCCCGACCAGCAACACGGACAGCACCTCCCGGAAGGAGCGGAGCAGTGAGTACGTCGACAGGTGGCACATCGCCGGCCGAACTCAAGGCGGCGGCGGCCGACTTCACCTGGCTGTTGAATCGCTTCGCGACCGAGACCGCGGGTGTCGTGGACGCCATCGCCGTCTCCTCCGACGGGCTGCTGATCGCCGTGTCGGAGCTGCGCGAGCACGCCGACTCCGAGCGGCTGGCCGCGATCGTGTCGGGCATCACCAGCCTCGCCGCCGGGGCCTCCGGCAACTACGGGCTCGGCGGCCTGAACAAGGTCATCATCGATCTGGAGGGCGGCCATGTGCTGGTCTCCGCGATCGGCAACGGCGCGGTCCTCGGCGTGGTCACCGACAAGGAGGCCAAGCTCGGCAACATCGCCTACGAGATGACCCTGTTCGCCAACCGTGCCGGTGCCGCGCTCAGTCCGCAGCTGGTGCTGGAGCTGAAGAACAGCGTCGGCGCCGCGTCCGGCCGCTGACCCGGCCGGGAAGGACGGAACAGGACCCATGGCGGACGGCACCCCACCCCCGGGCGCGGACCCGGTCGGCCCCGCCCCCGCCGTGAGACCGTTCCTGGTCACCGCCGGCCGGGTGGCGCCCAGCACGGCCGGCCGGACGATGCCCGTCGAGACCCAGGTGGTCGCGACCGCCGAGGGGCTCGCCGCGCTCGCGCTGCTCTCCTTCGAGCAGCACGACATCATCGCGGCGTGCAGGCAGCCGCAGTCCATCGCGGAGATCGCGGCACGGCTGCGGCTGCATCTGAACGTCGTGCGGGTGCTCGCCGAGGACCTGCGGGCCGAGGGCCGGCTGACGGTGCACGTGCCGAACGCGGCCGCCGTCCACGATTCATCCGTACTGCGAAGAGTGATCGATGGCCTGCGCGCCATCCCCGACTCCCGGGGGGTACTCCGTGACACCGACTGAACCGGCCGCCGCCGTACGACCGCCGCTGCCGGTCAAGATGGTGATCGCGGGCGGATTCGGGGTGGGCAAGACGACGGCCGTCGGCTCCATCTCCGAGATCGAGCCGCTGACCACCGAGGCGGCCATCACCGAGGTGGCCGCCGGGGTCGACGACCTCACCCACACCCCGGACAAGACGACCACCACGGTCGCCATGGACTTCGGGTGCATCACCATCGACCCGACCCTGAAGCTCTATCTGTTCGGCACACCCGGGCAGGAGCGGTTCGGCTTCATGTGGGACGACCTGGTCGAGGGCGCGGTGGGCGGGCTCGTCATCGTCGACACCCGGCGGCTGGACGACTGCTACGCGGCCGTCGACTACTTCGAGCACAAGGGGATCCCGTTCGCGGTGGCCGTGAACGCCTTCGACGGGAAGGTGGAGCACGAACTGGACGATGTGCGCTGGGCCCTGGACGTGAGCGAGGGCGTGCCGGTGGTCGTGTTCGACGCGCGGGAGCGCGGCTCCGTGCGGGACGCGCTGCTGGTCGTCCTGGAGCAGGCGCTGGCCCGCACCGGGAACTGACCGGAAGGCCGAACAGCGGACGGGCCCCGGGGGATTCCTCCCCCGGGGCCCGTCCGTTCGGTCCGTCGGGTGCCGCCTAGCCGACGCCCGCGCGGCGGACACCGCGGGAGACGGTCAGCCGGGCCACCGCCCAGAACAGGCCCAGGGTGGTGAGCGCCATCGCCGCCACGAGGGTCGCGCCGCCCACGACCTTCTCGTAGTTGCGCTGGTAGAGGCCGTCCACGATGTAGCGGCCCAGGCCGCCGAAGCTGACGTAGGCCGCGATGGTGGCCGTCGAGACGATCTGGATCGCCGCCGAGCGCAGTCCGCTGAGGATCAGGGGCAGCGCCACGGGGAGTTCCACCCGGAAGAGGACCTCCGTCTCGGCCATGCCCATGCCGCGCGCGGCGTCCACGGGGGCGGGGTCCACCGAGCGCATGGCCTCGTAGGTGGTGACGAGGACCGGCGGGATCGCGAGGACCACCAGGGGGATCATCACGGGGGCCATGCCGAGGCCGAGCAGGATGAACATCAGGACCATCAGGCCGAAGCTGGGCAGGGCGCGGCCGGCCGTGGCGATCAGCGCCAGGGTGTTGCCGCCGCGGCCGGTGTGGCCGGTGAGCAGGCCGACCGGCAGGGCGATGGCGGCGGCGATACCGAGGGCCATCAGGGTGTAGCCGACGTGTTCGGCCACCCGGGTGGGAATGCCGTCGTAGCCGTGCCAGTGCGCGCTGTCGCTGAAGAAGGCGTCGATGTGGTTGAGGACGTTCATCGCGTGGCCTTCCGGGGCATCCAGGGCGTCAGCAGGACGCGTACGGCGATGAGGAGCGCGTCCACCAGGATCGCCAGGACGGCGGTACCCACGACCGAGAGCCAGATCAGGCGGGGCTGGTTGTAGATCAGGCCGCTGTTGAGCATGTTGCCGAGGGCGCCCTGGTTGCCGATCAGCATGCCGACGCTGACCAGGGAGATGCTGGAGACGGCGGCGACCCGGAGTCCGGCGATGATGGCGGGCGCCGCGATCGGCAACTGCACCTGGAAGTAGCGGCGCAGCGGTCCGAAGCCCATCGCCGTGGCGGCGGCCAGTGTCTCCTGCGGTACGGAACGGACGCCGTCGACGATCGCCGGGACCAGGACCACGAGGCTGTAGACCGCGAGCGGGATCATCACGGTCAGCTCGGACAGGCCGGTGTAGTCGATGAGGATCACGAAGAACGCGATGGACGGGATCGCGTACAGGACGGTGGTCACCCAGAGCACCGGTGGGTACAACCAGCGCAGCCGGATGCAGAGTTGGGCGACCGGCAGGGCGAACAGGAGTCCGGCGAGGACGGGGAGCAGCGCCTCGCGCAGATGGAGGCCGATCAGTCCGAGGTAGGTGTTCTGGAGGTCGCTCGGCAGGTCGAAGAACTCACTCATCGCGCGGCCTTCTCGGTCTTCGCGCCCACCGGGGTGGTCCGCGCGCTGCGCGCGTGGGCGCCGCGGATCGCCTCGCCGATGGTCTGCTGCGAGACGACGCCGGCCGCCCTGCCCTCGCCGTCCACAGCGACGGCCCAGCCGGTCGGGGAGAGCACCGCGCAGTCGAGCGCGGCCCGCAGGGAGTCGGTGCCGGCCACGAACGGGCGTCCGTGCGCGAGGAGTCGGGCGGGGTCGATCCGTCCCGCCGTCAGGTCGCCGGGCTCCGCCCAGCCGAGCGGCCTGCCGTCCAGGTCGGTGACGAGGAGGTAGGGGGCGCCTGCCTTGTCGCGGGCGGCGATCTGCTCGGCGGTGGAGTCGATCGCGGTGATCGGCGCGGTGAGCAGGTCGAGCCCGGCGGAGGAGAAGAAGGACAGCCGCCGGATGCCGCGGTCCGTGCCGAGGAAGTCCTCGACGAAGGCGTCGGCGGGGTCGGTGAGCAGTTCCGCGGGGGGCGCGTACTGGGCGAGGTGTCCGCCGGTGCGCATCACGGCGACCATGGTGCCGAGCTTGACCGCCTCGTCGATGTCGTGCGTGACGAAGACGATCGTCTTGCCCAACTCGGCCTGGATGCGCAGGAGTTCGTCCTGGAGACCCTTGCGGACGATCGGGTCGACGGCGGAGAAGGGCTCGTCCATGAGGAGGACCGGCGGATCGGCGGCGAGCGCGCGGGCCACGCCGACGCGCTGCTGCTGGCCGCCGGAGAGCTGGTAGGGGTAGCGCTTGGCGAGGGCGCCGTCGAGTCCGACCCGGCCCATCAACTCCCGTGCGCGGGCGCGGGACTTCTCCTTGCTCCAGCCCAGCAGGCGCGGCACGGTGGCGATGTTGTCCAGGATCGTGCGGTGCTGGAAGAGCCCGGCGTTCTGGATGACGTAACCCATCGAGCGGCGCAGGGTGTTGACGGGCTGCTGCTGGATGTCCTTGCCGTCGAGGAGGATGCTGCCCTCGCTGGGTTCGACCATCCGGTTGATCATGCGCAGGGTCGTCGTCTTGCCGCAGCCCGAGGGGCCGACGAGGACCGTGATCGCACGGTCGGGTATCTCCAACGACAGCCGGTCGACCGCCACCGTGCCGTCCGGGTACCGCTTGGTGACTGAATCTATCCGTATCAAAACGCCGAATACCCTTCGGGTCTGGCAGAAGTCGCCCGCTTCCGGCCGGGGTTGAGCGAGCCGTTGCGGGGAGAGTCTAGACCTCCTGTGTTGCGGGTCCTTGGCGGGTGCGTGGCGTGAACCGTGCGGGTCACCCGGGGCTTACCGCCGGTCGACGGCCCGGCCGGTCGCCGGTCGCGGACGGCGTCCTCGCCTTCCTCCCCCGGCGCGACCCGATTTCGCCGGGGCCCGGGATGTCGGCCGAATCCGCCCGGTTCCCGCATGGTGGAGCCATGAGCGAGCAGCAGCGGTTCGACGTGTGGCAGGCCGGTCCCGCCTACGAGCGGCACATGGGCCGGTGGAGCCGGAGGGTCGCCGAGCGGTTCACCGCCCTTTCCGGCCACGCCGACGGACTGCGCTGGCTGGACGTGGGGTGCGGCACCGGCGCGCTGGCCACGGTGCTGGCGACCCGGTGCCGTCCGGCGCTGGTGCTCGGCTGCGACCGGTCCGAGCGGCTGGTGACGGCGGCGCGGGATCTGAGCCACGGGCCGGTGCGGTTCGCGGTGGCGGACGCGCGGGCGCTGCCCGTGCCGGACGGCTCGTTCGACGCGGCGGTGAGCGGGCTGACGCTCAACTTCCTTCCGGATCCGGCCGAGGGGGTCGCCGAGATGGCCCGCGCGGTGCGGTCCGGCGGCCGGGTCGCCGCGTACGTCTGGGACTACGCGGAGGGCATGGAGGTGCTGCGCCGGTTCTGGGACGCGGCCGTGGCCACGGACCCGGAGGCGGCCGAACTGGACGAGGGACGCCGGTTCCCGCTGTGCCGTCCGGACCCGCTGCACGCGCTGTGGACGCGGGCGGGGCTGCGGGACGTGTGGGTCACCCCGCTCGTGGTGCCGACCGTCTTCACCGACCTCGCCGACCTGTGGTCGCCCTTCCTCGCCGGCCAGGGCCCCGCGGCGGGCTACGTCGCCGACCTGGCGCCCGAGGCCCGCGACCGCCTGCGCGACACCCTCGCCACGTCCCTCCCCGAGGCCCCGGACGGCACGATCCCCCTCCTGGCCCGAGCCTGGTCGGTATCCGGCGCCAAGCCGTGACGCGGGCCGCCGCCGAGGGCGGGAGTGCCGGGGCACCGGCGCCGACCACCGAAGGCACGTCCGCGACCGCCTCGCGCCCCCGGCACCCCGCGTCAGGCCGCACCGGCCTCCGCCGACCGGTGACAACGGCCACGGACCCCGCCTCTCACCGCCACCGCCCCGCGCCCCCGGCGCCGAACAACGACATCGTCCTCACACCTCCGGCACGAACGGCAGCCCGCAGCCCGGCGTCCGGCATCCGGCATCCGGCATCCGGCATCCGGCGTCCGGCGTCCGGCGTCCGGCGTCAAGCCCACCATGCCCCCGCACGACCCCCGTACCCGGCGCCGCCGACACACCCGCGCCAGGCCGCACCCGCCGCCGACCGGGGACAACGGCCACAGGCTCCACCAGCCACCGCACCGCCCCCGGCGCCGGACCATGACATCAGCCTCACACCTCCGGCGCGGGCCGCAGGCCACAGCCCGGCGTCCGGCGCCGAGCCCGCCATGCGCCCGCGCCACCCCGTGCCCCTCTCCGGTCGGACCCGCCTGCGACGGCTGGCCGGGGGCCCGCCCCTTGCCGCCGCGCAGCCCCCCGCCTCAGGCGGCGGCAGCCGTCGCCACCGGGAGGCCCGGGGTGCGCAGGACCTTGCCCTCCTCGTCCACCGCGAAGACCTCGCAGTCCGGGCGGGCGGCCGCCCAGGCGACGCCGGCGCGGCCGAGGGCGAACGCCGCCGTGGCCGTGCCGTCGGCCTCCGTCAGGGTGGGGGCGACGACGGTGAGGCTGCGCAGGCCCGTGGCGGGCAGGCCGGTGCGGCCGTCGAGGATGTGGGCGCCCCGCTCGTAGAGCGCGGAGGTCGCCACCGCCCCGTCGGTGATCTCCAGGACCGTGCACAGCCGGTCGGCGCGCTCGGGGTGCCGTACCCCCACCCGCCAGGGCCCGCCCGCGGCGACCACGTCACCACCGGCGTTCAGACAGAACCGCCGGACACCGGCGGCCCGCAGCAGGTCCGCCGCCCGCTGCACCGACCAGCCCTTGACCACCGCGCACGGATCGAGTCCGCGGCCGGGCAGCCGGACGTCGAAGGCGCCGCCGGTCGCGACCCGGTACTCCTCGCAGCGGGCGAGGACCTCGGCGAGGTCGGCACTGACCTCGCCGGGGCCGATCCCGCCCCGGTCGAGCCGGGACACCTCGCTGTCGGGGCGGAACGGACTGAACCGCTCGTCGACCTCGCGCAGCCAGGCGAAGACCGCGTCGGCGGCCCCGGCGGGCACCCGCTCGTCGTCCACCCGGAGCGAGACCGGGAACCCCATCACGTGCTCGACGCGCCGCATCTCAGCCGCCGTGCGCGTCGAGCGCGGCCTGGAGCGACTCCTTGTAGCCGTCGCTGGTGACCGTCGCGCCGGAGACCGTGTCGATGTCCGCGCTCTGCGCCTGGAGCGTCTCCTCGATCAGCGTCGGCACGGCGGCCGTCGTCTGGGGGTGGTTCGGCTGCTGGAGCATCCGCACGGAGGCGATCTCGTCGCCCTCGAACGTCACCTCCACCTGCACGACGCCCTTCTCGGTGCTGACCGCGGTCCCCTCCACGACCAGGGCGGAGCTGCCGGAGGAGGCGTCCCCGGCGGAGGCGTCCCCCGAGGAGGCCGAAGCCGACGGGGTCGAGGCGGGCGCTGCCGCCTCCGCGGAGGAGGCCGGCACGTCCACGGACGGCTCGTAGCGCCACAGGGGCACCAGACCGACCGCGGTCAGGACCAGGACGGGTATGGCTCGCTTCACGGTGTCCCTCTCATCCCGCCAGGCTGAAACGCTCGAAGTGGATCTGCGGCCGGGGCACGCCCAGCTCGCGCAGGCTGCCCAGGACCGCGTGCATCATCGGCGGCGGCCCGCACAGGAAGACGTCCCGGCCCGCGATGTCCGGCACCATCCGGGCCAGTTCGGCCGGGGCCAGCCGGTCGGGGCTGACCGGACCGGTCACCAGGTGCAGCTCGGCGCCCTTGGCGCGGGCCAGCTCCCGCAGCTCCCCGTAGAGGACCGCGTCCTTGTCCGTGGCGACGCGGTAGACGACCACGGCGTGGCCGTCCAGCTCCTCCAGCAGCGCCCGGATGGGCGTGACCCCGACCCCGCCGGCGATCAGCACGGACTCCGGGCGGGTGCGGTGCAGGGCGGTGAAGGCGCCGTAGGGGCCCTCGGCGAAGACCCGGGTGCCGACCTGGATGCCCCGCAGGCCCGCGCTGCCGGCGCCGGCCGCCTTCACGGTGAGCCGGAGCGTGCGGCCGTCGGGGGCCGCCGACAGCGAGAAGGGGTTCGCCTGCCACCAGCGGTCCCTCGTCAGGAACCGCCACAGGAAGAACTGTCCGGCGCGGGCCGGGAGCCGGTCCAGGTCGCGGCCGGTGACGTACACCGACACCACGTCGTCGGACTCGGGGACGACCGCCGAGACGCGCAGCCGGTGGCGCGCGTTGCGCCACAGCGGGAGCACCACCCGGCCGGCCAGGACCGCGCCGAGGGCGACGCCCCACAGCGTGTACCAGTAGGCGGTGGCGGCGGAGGAGGCGGTGAAGGTCGTGCCGACCGCGACCTGGTGGGTGAAGGCCAGCACCACGGCGAGGTAGGTGTACAGGTGGATGAAGTGCCAGGTCTCGTACGCCAGCCGGCGCCGGGCCAGGCGTCCGGAGACCGCGCCGACCACGAGGATGATCACCAGCGCGGCGACGGCCCGCAGCACCCCCTCGACCGTCTCGGCGAGGTCGACCAGCTGGGCGACCGGGTCGAGACCGGAGGAGTCGGCGTAGCCGAAGGTGAGGAAGACGGCGTGCGCGAGCAGCGTCCACAGGATGCCGAAGCCGGTCCAGCGGTGCCAGGAGGTCAGCCGGTCCATGCCGATCCGGCGGTCCAGCCAGGGCAGCCGGGCCACCAGCAGCAGCTGGAACGCCATCAGCAGGGCGCCGTACAGCCCGGCCAGGCGGCCGAGGACGAGCAGGGCGTTGGAGGCGCCGAAGCCCGCGCCGACGAAGAAGTAGGTCACCACGGCCGCGTTCGCGGCCAGCACGGCGTACAGGCCGGTGCGGGCCACCGCCCTGGGGCGTAGCGCCGTGGGGGGCGCGGGGGGCGATTGGACGGTCGTCACGGGCGGCAGCTCCTCGCTGGGGTCCGGGGGCCTGGGTACCGAGCTTGTCCGTGCGAACCTGTCGAACAGCTGTCGTAGGTCTTTCAAGTGGTTATCGATGTTCCGGGGACGGCCCGCACCCCCTGTGGGGGACGCGGACCGGTGAAGCAGTATGAGCGGGTGGAAAAAGTACGACTGCTCGTCGTGGACGACGACCCGCCCATCGCCGATCTCGTCGCGACGGTCGCCCGCTACGAGGGCTGGGAGGCGGTCACCGCGAACACCGGCGAGGAGGCGCTGCGCCGCGCCGCCGAGTTCGTACCGGACATCGTCGTGCTCGACCTGATGCTGCCGGACGTGGACGGCTTCGGCGTGCTGGACCGGCTGCGCCGCTCCGGGACGATGGTGCCGGTGGTGTTCCTCACCGCCCGCGACGGTGTCGCGGACCGGGTGGCGGGGCTGACCCGCGGCGGTGACGACTACCTGGTCAAGCCGTTCGCGGTGGAGGAGCTGATGGCCCGGCTGCGGACCGTGCTGCGACGCAGCGCCGGGCCGGGCTTCCAGCGCTCGGTGCTGCGGGTCGGCGATCTGACCATGGACGAGGACACCCGTGAGGTGCGGCGCGGCGAGCGGCTGCTGACGCTCACCCCCACCGAGTACGAGGTGCTGCGCTACCTGATGCGCAAGTCGCCGACCGTGCAGACCAAGGCGCAGATCCTGGACCATGTGTGGGAGTACGGCTTCGGCGGCCGGTCGAACGTGGTGGAGCTGGTCGTCAGCCGGCTGCGCCGCAAGCTCGACGACACCGGCCCGCCGATGATCCACACCGTGCGCGGCTTCGGGTACGTGATCCGGCAGGCCCCCAGGTGAGGGGACGGCTGCGGCGGGCGTACGGCAGGCTGCGGCTCGGCACCCGGCTGGCGCTCGGGCTCGGCGCGCTGGCGCTGGTGGTGTTCGCGGTGGTGGGGACCGCGCTGACGACGTACATGCGGGACTATCTGTCGGCCCAGCTGGACCAGCAGCTGGCGCAGGCGCAGGTCGCCCAGTCCCGGAGCATCGCGGACTACGGCACGCTGTCGGGGAAGAAGTACTACCGCTGGTACTACGCCGTGTACGACGTCTCGGACGGCGCGCCCCGGCTGCGCAAGCCCGAGGCGGACACCGATCTGCCCGCGGACGTCGACGACTTCACCTCGGTGGCGCGGGCTCGGGTCGACTCGGGCGGGGAGATCCTGCGCACCGAGCACCTCAGGGGCACCGGCGTGTACCGGCTGCGCGCCTGCGAGGTGGAGCCGGGGGTGGTGCTGGTCAGCGCGGCGCCCATGGACGACATCCAGGACACCGTCACGGAGCTGGTGACCATCCAGGCCGTCACCTTCGGGCTGGCCCTGCTGGCTCTGGTGGTCGCCGGGCGGGCGATGCTGCGGCGGGGGCTGCGGCCGATCGGCGACATCGCGCGCACCGCGCGCGGCATCACCACGCACGACCTGACCGACTCGGCGCGGCTGCCGGTGCGGCACGACCGGCACGGCGGCGGACCCGAGGTGGAGGAGCTGCGCACCGCGTTCAACCGGATGCTGGAGCACATCGACGACTCGCTCGCGGTGCGCGCGGAGGCCGAGCAGCGGCTGCGCCGCTTCGTCGCGGACGCCTCGCACGAGCTGCGCACCCCGCTGATGTCGGTGCGCGGGTACGCGGACCTGTTCCAGTACGCGGCCGCCAACGCCCCCGAGGAGCGCGACCGGCATCTGGCGCGGCTGCGCGCGGAGGCGGCCCGGATGGGCTTCCTGCTGGACGATCTGCTGCTGCTCGCCCGGCTGGACGCGGCGGAGGTGCAGGCCCCGCTGCGGCTGCGGGAGACCGACCTGGTGGCCCTGGTCCAGGAGGCCGTGGACGCGTTCCGGGCCAGTCACGCGGGCCGCCCGCTGACGGTGGAGCCCGGTCCGGCGGAGCTGACCGCCCGGGTGGACCCGCAGCGGATCCGGCAGGTGCTGGACAACCTGCTGACCAACGCGGCCGTGCACACCCCGCCGGGCACCGAGGTCCGCGTCACGGTGTCGACGGCCGGCGGCACGGCCCGGATCCGGGTCACCGACGCCGGTCCCGGGGTGCCGGAGGCCGATCGCGAGCGGGTCTTCGACCGGTTCTACCGGGTGGACAAGGCGCGCAGCCGGGACCGCGGCGGCAGCGGTCTGGGGCTGGCGGTGGCCGCCTCGCTGGTCCGCGCGCACGGCGGGACGATCGACCTGGTCTGCGTTCCGGGGGCGACCTCGTTCACCGTGTCCGTCCCGCTGTCTGCCGGGGATCTTACGGACCGGTGACACGGGCGCCGTCGCACCGCCCTTTCCCCGGTCGCCGCCCTAGCGTGGGCGCATGCGTGTACTGGTCACCGGCGGTGCCGGGTTCATCGGGTCCCGGGTCGTCGAGGCCCTGACGGAACAGGGCCACGAGCCCGTGGTGTACGACGTGCGGACCGACCCGGCGTCGGACGTGCGGGACGCGGACGCCGTGCGCCGGGCGCTGGCCGGGGTGGACGCGGTCTGCCACCAGGCGGCGATGGTCGGCCTCGGCACGGGTTTCGGCGACGCGGCGGAGTACGTCTCCCGCAACGACCTCGGCACCGCGGTCCTGCTCACCGCCATGGCGGAGACGGGCGTACGGCGGCTCGTCCTGGCCGGGTCGATGGTGGTGTACGGCGAGGGCCGCTACACCTGTGCCCGGCACGGCACGGTCCGCCCCGGGCCGCGGGCCGCGGCCGATCTGGACGCCGGCCGCTTCGAGCCCCGCTGCCCGGTGTGCGGGGACGCCCTGGCGCCGGGCCTGGTCGGCGAGGACGCGCCAGTGGACCCGCGGAACGTGTACGCCACGACGAAGCTCACCCAGGAGCATCTGGCCGCGTCCTGGGCGCGGGCGACGGACGGGCGGGCGGTGTCGCTGCGCTACCACAACGTGTACGGGCCGGGCATGCCGCGGGACACCCCGTACGCGGGGGTCGCCTCCTTCTTCCGCTCCGCGCTCGCCCGGGGCGAGGCCCCGCGGGTCTTCGAGGACGGCCGCCAGCGTCGGGACTTCGTGCACGTACGGGACGTGGCGGCGGCCAACCTGACCGCGTTGGAGGCGGATTCCCCGGCGGGCGCGCTGGTCGCCTACAACACCGGCAGCGGCGAACCGCGCACCGTCGGCGAGATGGCCCACGCGCTGGCCTCGGCGTACGGCGGGCCCGAGCCGGTGGTGACGGGCGAGTACCGGCTGGGCGACGTCCGCCACGTCACGGCCGACTCCACCCGCCTGCGCACCGCCCTCGGCTGGCGGCCCCGGATCCCCTTCACCGAGGGAATGCGCGAGTTCGCCACGACCCACTGACCGGCTCGCGCCGCTCAGGTCTCCCGCCCCGGCGTCCGACCGGCCCGGCCCGCTCCCGTCGGCGCCCCGGTGCGGTCGGCGCGCGCGGCCCCGCCGCCGTTGTCCGGTCGGCCCGCCCGTCCCGGCACCGACCGGACCCGCCCTCCGGCACCGGCCGGCCCACGCGGGCCGGCCCCTCGCCCGCACGCCGCCCAGGCCGCACGGCGGACCGGGCGGGGTGCGGGCGGTCGGGCCCGTGGAGCAAGCCCGGTGGGCCACGGCGGGAGCCGACCCACGCGAGCGGCGGCGGGCCGGGTGCAGCGGGACCTTCCACGCCGGTGCGGTGGGCGGTCGGGCCGCGGCGATCGGCCCGCGCGGGCTCGACCGCGGTGCCCCGTCCGGCTGCGGGGCGCGGGCGGGCCGGTGGACCAAGCCCGGTGGGCCACGGCGGGAGCCGACCCACGCGAGCGGCGGCCCACCGCCCCGTCCGGCGGCGGGCAGGGTGCAGCGGGACCTTCCACGCCGGTGCGGTGGGCGGTCGGGCCGCGGCGGTCGGCCCGCGCGGGCTGGCACCGCGGTGCCCCGTCCGGCTGCGGGGCGCGGGCGGGCCGGTGAAGTGGGGGCGGTCAGACGTCCGCCGTCGGGAGGGTCACCTCGAAGCGGCAGCCGCCGGGGATGTTGCGGACCGTGGCCCGGCCGCTGTGGGCCTCGACGATGCCGCGGACGATGGCGAGGCCGAGGCCCGCCCCGGCCGGCGGGGTGCGGGCGTCGGTGCCGCGCCAGCCGGTGTCGAAGACGCGCGGCAGGTCCTCCTCGGGGATGCCTCCGCAGCCGTCGGAGACGGACAGCACCACGCCTTCGGGGATCCGTTCGGCGGCGACGGCCACCGTGCCGTCGGAGGGGGTCCGCCGGATCGCGTTGACCAGGAGGTTGCCGAGGACGCGGCTCATCTCCTTGCCGTCCACCTCCACCGGCACCGGTTCCACGCCCCCGCCGACGAGCCGTACCCCGTGCTCGCGGGCGAGCGGGTCCGCGCCCGCGAGGGCGTCGCCGACCAGGTCGTACAGGGAGACCCGGGTGGGGCTCAGGGCGAGCGCTCCGGCGTGGATGCGGGAGAGTTCGAAGAGGTCGCCGACCATGTCGTTGAGGCGTTCCACCTCGGTGCGGATCTGCCGCAGATAGCGGTCGGGGTCGGCGGCGACGCCGTCCTCCAGCGCCTCGGACATCGCGCGCAGTCCGGCCAGCGGGGTGCGCAGGTCGTGGGAGATCCAGGCGACGAGTTCCCGGCGGGAGGTCTCCAGGGCCCGTTCGCGCTCGCGGGACGCGGCGAGCCGGGCGCTGGTGGCCTCCAGTTCGCGGCTCAGGGCGGCGAGTTCGGCGGTGGCGGGCCCGTCGGGGGAGGTGAAGGCGCCGCCGTCGCCGAAGGAGCGGGCGGCGAGGGCGAGGTCGCGGCTGCGGGCGACCACCCAGCGGCCCAGCAGCAGGGCGGTGGCGAGCGAGACCACGGCGGCCATGGCGACGACGAGGGTGACGACCTTCAGGTCGTGCTCGGAGAGGAACATCGCCTGCGCGACGGCGAGGGTGCCCGCGAGCATCGCGGTGACGGCGACGGCGGCGACCACGGTGAGGTGCACGGCGAGGGAGCGGCGCCGGACGAGGCGCAGCACGCCCGCGCCGAGCACGCCGGCCGCGGTCGCGCCGAGCAGGGCGCACAGGGCGATGAGGAGGGTGTCGCGCACGGTCACTCCCCCTCGAAGCGGTAGCCGACGCCCCACACGGTCTGGATCAGCCGGGGGCGGGCGGGATCGTCCTCCACCTTGCCGCGCAGTCGGCGCACATGGACGGTGACGGTGGACAGGTCGCCGAAGTCCCAGCCCCACACCTCCCGCATCAGGTCCTCTCGGCCGAACACCCGCCCCGGATGCCGGAGGAAGAAGCCGAGCAGGTCGAACTCACGCACGGTGAGGGCGAGTTCGACGCCGTCCTTGGTGGCCCGGCGGGCCGCCGGATCCAGGGTGAGACCCGCCCCGCGCAGCGGTGCCGCGGCCTGCGGGGGGCGGGCCCGGCGCAGTACCGACTCGACGCGCAGGACGAGTTCGCGGGGGCTGAAGGGCTTGGTGACGTAGTCGTCGGCGCCGACCTCCAGGCCGAGGATGCGGTCGTCCTCGTCGCCGCGCGCGGTGAGCATGATGACCGGGACGGGCCCCCGCCCGCGCATCCGGCGGCACACCTCCAGGCCGTCCATGCCGGGCAGCATCAGGTCCAGCACGACGAGGTCGGGCCAGTGCTCGGCGGCGCGGGCCAGGGCGTCGGGGCCGTCGCCCGCGCGGTCGACGAGGAATCCGGCTCGGTCGAGGTAGCCGGAGACCACCTCGGCGACGGTCGGGTCGTCGTCGACCACTAGGACCCTGGGCTGCTGCTGTTCCATGCCGCCAGCCTCGCACCCGGCGCCCGCCGATGCGCCGGCCCCCGTCCGACGTCCTTGTTTCGTAAGAAGCCGATGCCCGGTATGCCCCTTTTGGGCTCGTAGGGTGAACGGCGTGACCCTCTCCTCCGCTTCCGTACCGGACCCGGCGCCGGTCGATGTCGTCCTCCCCTGCCTCGACGAGGCCGAGGCCCTGCCGTGGGTGCTGGAGCGCATCCCGCCGGGCTGGCGCGCGCTCGTCGTCGACAACGGCTCCACCGACGGTTCGGCCGGCATCGCCCGCGCGCTCGGGGCGACCGTGGTGCGCGAGGAGCGCCGCGGATTCGGCGCCGCCTGCCACGCGGGCCTGACCGCGGCCACCGCCGAGGTGGTCTGCTTCTGCGACTGCGACGCCTCGCTCGACCCCGGCGACCTGGTCCCCTTCGTCGCCCGCATCCGGTCCGCCGAGACCGACCTGGTGCTCGGCCGGCGCCGCCCCGAGGGCCGGGGCGCCTGGCCCGCCCACGCGCGTGCCGGCAACCTCGCGCTCTCCCTGCTGCTGCGCCGCCGCACCGGCCTGCGCCTGCACGACCTGGGCCCGCTGCGAGCCGCCCGCCGCGAGGCGCTGCTCGCCCTCGGCCTGACCGACCGGCGCAGCGGCTACCCCTTGCAGATGGTGGTCCGCGCCCGGGACGCGGGCTGGCGGATCAGCGAGTACGACGTCCCGTACCGTCCGCGCGCGGGCGCCTCCAAGGTGACCGGCACCTGGCGCGGGACCTGGCAGGCGGTCCGCGACATGAGCCGTGTCCTGGCCGAACCCGAGGCGTCGGGGCGGGAGACGTCCGGGGGGGAGGTGTCCCGATGAGCGCGCCGCCCACCCTGCTGGTGATCGCCAAGGAGCCCCGTCCGGGCCGGGTGAAGACCCGGCTGACCCCGCCCTTCACTCCCGCCGAGGCGGCGGCGCTCGCCGAGGCCGCGCTCACGGACACCCTGGAGACGGTGGCCCGGACCCCCGCACGGCGCCGGGTGCTGGTCCTGGACGGGACGCCGGGCCGCTGGCTGCCGCCCGGCTTCGACGTCGTGCCGCAGTGCGCGGGCGGCCTGGACGAGCGGCTCGCCGCCGCCTTCGCGGGCTGCGCGGGACCGGCCCTGCTCATCGGCATGGACACCCCGCAGGTGACGCCCGAACTGCTGGACGTCGACCTCTCCGACTGCGACGCCTGCTTCGGCCCTGCCGAGGACGGCGGCTTCTGGGCGCTCGGTCTGGCGGCGCCGGATCCCGCGCTGCTGCGGGGCGTGCCGATGTCGACCCCGCACACCGGCACCGCCCAGCGGGCCCGGCTCGCGGGACTGCGGGTGCGGGAGCTGCCGGTGCTGCGGGACGTGGACACCGCGGACGACGCGCGGCTGGTCGCCGAGGCGGCGCCCCGGGGACGGTTCGCGGCGCTGCACGCCCGGCTGACCGGGGCCGAGGACTGATGGGCACGGTACGCGTCGCCCGGCCGCGGGGCACCGCCTCGCCCTGGTCGGCGGACCCGTACTCCGACGCCCTGCGCGCCGGGCGCGGCCCGCTGTTCCTGCGCCGGGCCGACGGCTGGCTGCTGCCGCTGGACGTGGAACGGTGGTGCGCGCGGGCCGACGCGGCGGACCTTCAGGTGCTGCGGCTCTGCGAGGGCACCGTGCTGGACGTGGGCTGCGGTCCCGGCCGGCTGGTGGCGGCGCTGGCGCACCAGGCGCGGCCGGTGCTCGGCATCGACGTCAGCGCGGCCGCCGTCGCCCGCACCCTGGGGCTCGGCGGGCAGGCGCTGCGCCGCTCGGTCTTCGAGCCGCTGCCCGGCGAGGGGCGCTGGGGCACGGCCCTGCTGATCGACGGCAACGTCGGTATCGGCGGCGACCCGGCCGCCCTGCTCCGCAGGATGGCCGAACTGCTGCGCCCCAAAGGCCTGCTGATCGTGGAGACGGTGCCGGGGCTCGACCTCGACGAGCGGGCCGTGGTGCACGTCACCGACGCCCGGGGCGCCGCCGGAACCCCGTTCCCGTGGGCCCGGCTCGGCACCGCGGCCCTGCTGCGGCACGCGGAACCGGCCGGCTGGCGGGCGGAGGCTCAGTGGGCGGTCGGCGGTCGTTCCTTCGCGGCCCTGCGCAGCCGCAGCACGAACAGCGCGGCGGAACCGCCGAACAGCACGGCCGTCAGCAGCAGCCAGCGGGCGAGGAAGCCGTCGGCGGACAGGCCGGTCGCGGACTCGTAGCGGTCCGTCACCCGGCCGGTGATCAGCGGGAACCACACGAGCAGCAGCAACGCGGAGAGGGCGGCGGGCACTCGGACGTACAGCACGTTCCGGCCCGCCGCCGTCACCAGGGCCCGGTCCGCGGCCGAGTACAGCGGCAGCAGGACCAGGTCGTGCAGCACGGCCGCGCCCACGAACCACAGGGCGACGGCGAACCAGTCCCCGTCCAGCAGCCGCACCCCCGCGTATCCGGCGAGCGCGAAGGAGCAGACGAGCAGCAGGATCTGCAGCGGGCTGCCGAGAGCGGGGCGGGGCGGGCGGCGCATCACAGGTCTCCGAAGGTCAGCCGGGCCACCCACTTGGTGTTGAGCACACCGGGCGCGGCCGGCACGATGATCCGCGCCGGGTGGCCGTGGTCGGGGGAAAGTTCCTCGCCGTTGACGAACAGGGCGAGCAGGGAGCGCGGATCGGCGACCTGGTTGGCGCGGAGCGCGGCCTTCCGGAACGCGCCGCGTCGTTGCAGCGACTCCACGAACACGTCGGGCGCGTCGTCGTACCCGACGAGTGCCGCGAGGTCGCTCAGCCGTACCCCGCGCCACCACTGGTCGCCGGTGGACCAGCCCTCCACACAGGCGATCGGCAGCGCGGCGCTGTGCTGGGGCAGCCGCAGCAGGTCGGCGCGGGTCAGCCGGACGGTTCCGGTGCGGCCGGTGACGGCCAGGTGCCAGGCGCCGTCGGCGGTCTCGGCCGGGCGGATGCCCGCGTAGGCGGCCGTCTTGTTGATCTGGAAGCCGTTCGGGCCCTGTCCCGGGTCGGCGCCGCCGTGCGGGGCGAGCAGGGCGGTGCGGCGCAGCGGGCCGTCGAAGTTCTGCCCGACGGTGGTCAGGAAGAGGAGGAGCGAGCCGCCGCCGACGAACCACAGCGCGCCGCGCCGGGAGACGGTCGGTTCGGCCGGCTCGGTGGGCACCAGGTCGTTGCGCTCCTCCCGCATCTGCCGCAGATTGCGCAGCGCCGTGGGCGTCTTGAGGGCGAGGTGGGCGAGGAACGCGGCGAAGAACACCCAGGCCCCGTAGAAGTGCAGGGGGTAGAAGGAGCCCGGGAAGACGTAGTCCAGCTGGATGTTGAGGACTCCGGTCACGAACTCGAACAGCGCCCCGCCGACCAGCAGCAGCAGGGAGATCCGCTCCAGGGCGTGGGCCACGGAACGGGCGGGCGGCAGGGTGAACAGTCGCGGCACCACCGACCACAGCTTGGCCAGCAGCACCGGGATCAGCGTGACGCCGAGGGTGACGTGGACGCCCTGGTTGAGCCGGTACAGCCAGTGCGGATCGGTCGGCCAGGAGAACAGGTAGAAGCCGAGGAGACCCTTGTCCGGGGTCTTGTCGTTCACCGGCGACAGGTCCGGGTTGTAGGCCGCGTAGGACAGCAGTCCGGTCACGAACAGCACGGTGATGCCGCCCAGCAGGACGACACCCAGCACGGAGGTGAGCCAGGGGCCGCGCAGCGGGCTGCGCCAGAAACCGGGTGAGAAGGGACTCCGATTCATGTCCCGACCGTAGGCCGCCGGGCACCCCTCAAGGGGTTGTGAACCATGACGAAACTCTGACGTCGCAGCCTGTCAGCCGTCCGGTCGAGGCCCGCCGCCCTAGCGTGCCGGTGTGACCCGCGATCTCTCCCGTGACCCGCGCCGCGATCTCTCCCGTGACCTGCGCCGCGATCTGTACGCGGCGGCGGCCGCCGCGCTGCTGTTCGCGGCCGCCGCCGTGGTCGGCACCGCGATCGAACGCCGTGACGGCACCCTGTTCGTCAACTGGCCGCCGCTGCTGGCGAACTGGGGCCCGCACCTGGGCCCCGGCACCCTGCCGGCGGTCGTGGTGGCGGTCGCGGTGGTGGCGTACGGGCCGCCCCTGGCCGCCCGGCTGCCCTGGCGGAAGCTGCTGCTCGTGGGCTGGGGCGCGGGCACGGCGTGGACGTTCGCGCTGGCGCTGGTCGACGGCTGGCAGCGGGGCGTGGCCCGCCGGCTGACGACCCGCTACGAGTATCTCCAGGTCATCGACCGCTTCCAGGACATCCCGGCCGCGCTGCGGGGCTTCACCGACCACATCCTGCTCGGCTCCCCGGAGCACTGGCCCGCGCATGTGGCGGGCCATCCGCCGGCGGCGACGCTGACCTTCGTGTACCTGGACCGGATCGGTCTGGGCGGCGGCGCCTGGGCGGGCGTGTGGTGCGTGGTCGTCGGCGCCACGGCCGCCCTCGCGATCCTGGTGACGGTCCGTGTCCTGGCCGACGAACGGCTCGCGCGCCGGGCCGCGCCGTTCCTGGCGCTGGCGCCGGCCGCGGTCTGGCTGGGCACCTCGGCCGACGCGTACTTCGCGGCGGTGGCCGCCTGGGCGGTGGCGCTGCTGGCCCTCGCGGTGACGGGTCACCGTCCGGGCCTCACGGCCCTCGGCTCCGGCCTCCTCTTCGGCCTGACGGTGTGTCTGTCGTACGGTCTGACGCTCTTCGTGGTGCCCGCGGCGGCGGTGCTGTTCCTCGGCTCGCGGCGCGGGCGTCCGCTGCTCCTGGCCGCGGCCGGGTTCCTGGTGGTGCCGCTCGCGCTGACCGCCTACGGCTTCCACTGGTGGGAGGCGTACGACCTGCTCACCACCCGCTACGACCAGGGCGCGGGCGGCACCCGGCCGCAGGCGTACTGGGTGTGGGCCAACCTCGCCTGCCAGGTGCTGGTGGTGGGGCTCGCCTCGGCGGCGGGGCTGCGGCGGACCGGGGTGGCGCTGCGCGGCGGGCGGGGCACGGCGGAGTTCCGGCTCGGGGTGCTGGTGGGGGCGGCGCTGCTGGCGATGCTCGTCGCCGATCTGTCGGGGATGAGCAAGGCGGAGACGGAGCGGATCTGGCTGCCGTTCGCGCTGTGGCTGCTGCCGTCGTGCGCGTTCCTGACCGGGCCGCGCGGCTGGCTGGCCGCGCAGGGCGTGCTGGCGCTGCTCGTCAACCACCTGCTGCGGACGGGCTGGTGATCGGGGCGGGCGCGCTCAGGGCAGCGGCTGCTCGGTCCAGATGACCTTGCCGTGCGGGGTGTGGCGGGTGCCCCAGCGCTCGGTGAGCTGGGCGACGAGGAAGAGGCCGCGGCCGCCCTCGTCCTCGGTGCGGGCCCGGCGCAGCCGCGGCGAGATGCCGCTGCCGTCGGAGACCTCGCAGATCAGGGCGCGGTCGCGGAGCAGGCGCAGCTGGACCGGGCCGGTGGCGTGCCGGATGGCGTTGGTGACGAGTTCGCTGGCGACCAGTTCGGTGGTGAACGCCAGGTCGTCCAGGCCCCACTCGGCGAGCTGCGCGGTGACGGCGGCCCGGCAGCGGGAGACGACGGCCGGGTCGCTGGGCAGGTTCCACTGGGCGACCCGGTCGGGCCCGAAGGCGTGGGTGCGGGCGACCAGCAGCGCGACGTCGTCGGTCGGGCGGACCGGGAGCAGGGCGTCGAGGACGGCCTCGCAGGTGTCGTCGGGGGCGCTGCCGGCGTGGCCGAGGGCGGTGCGCAGCCGGTCCAGGCCGGTGTCGATGTCCCGGTGCCGGTCCTCGACCAGTCCGTCGGTGTAGAGCACCAGCCGGCTGCCCTCGGCGAGTTCGAGTTCCGCCGTCTCGAAGGGCAGCCCGCCCAGGCCGAGCGGCGGGCCGGAGGGCAGGTCGACGAAGTCCACCGAGCCGTCGGGGCCGACGACCGCGGGCAGCGGGTGCCCGGCGCGGGTGAGGGTGCAGCGCCGGGACACCGGGTCGTAGACCGCGAACAGAACGGTGGCGCCTATGCCGCACATCTCGGCCGGGGTGGTCTCCGAGGCCCAGTCCTCGCTGCGGTCCAGCCGGCCGACGAGGTCGTCGAGGTGGGTGAGGACGTCCTCCGGGGGCAGGTCGAGGGAGCAGAAGTTGTGCACGGCGGTCCGCAGCCGGCCCATCGTCGCCGCGGCGTGCAGCCCGTGCCCGACGACATCGCCGACGACCAGCGCCACCCGGGCGCCGGAGAGGGGGATCACGTCGAACCAGTCGCCGCCCACGGCGGCCTGCGCGGGCATGTACCGGTAGGCGACGTCGACGGCGCTCTGCTCGGGGCGGCCCCGGGGCAGCAGACTGCGCTGGAGGGCGAGGGCGGTGTTGTGCTCGCGGGTGAAGCGGCGGGCGTTGTCGATGCACATCGCGGCCCGCCCGCCGAGTTCCTGGGCGAGGGAGAGGTCGTCGTTCTCGAACGGGACGGGGTTGGCGCAGCGGTAGAAGCTGACCACGCCGAGGGTGGCGCCGCGGGCCCTGAGCGGCACGGTGATCAGGGAGTGGGTGCCGGCCGCGAGCACCCGCTCCAGCCGTACCGGGTCCTGGGCGCGCCAGCCGCCCGCCTCGGCGAGCACCGGTTCCAGCACGGCCCGGCCGCTCTCCAGGCTGCGGGCCTGCGGGGTGCTGCCGATGTAGGCGAAGCCGTCGCCGACGTGGTAGAGCCGCGGTTCGTCGTTGCGGCAGCGCAGGGCGACGCGGCGCAGCGGGACGTCCGCGCCGAGCGGTCCGGGCTCCTCGCCGTGCAGGACGGCGTCGGGGAGGTCGACGGCGGCGAAGTCGGCGAAGCGGGCGACGACGACCTCGGCGAGTTCCTCGGCGGTGCGGGTGACGTCGAGGGTGGCGCCGATCCGGGTCCCGGCCTCGTGCAGCAGCCCCAGCCGCCGGCGGGCCAGCAGCGCCAGCCGGCCGACACCGGGCTCACCGATCAGCACCAGCCGCCCGTCGGCCCGGTCGCCGAGGCCGCCGGGTGCCATGACATGGGCGGGGGCGGTCGGCACGGGGGTCGTGGGCGCGGTCAGTTCGACGGGACGCGGGTGGCCCAGGATGCGGGCCTCGACGACGACGCCGGCCTCCCCGGCGGCGCCCACGACCCGGCGGCGCAGCAGGGTGGCGGTGCGGCCGCCGCTGAGGGTCACCTCGTCCAGGGTGCGGTGCGGTGAGGCGAGCAGGGCCTCGGCCTTCTCGCGCAGGACGGCCAGGTCGATCCGGCCGATGCTGGTGGCGCCGTCGCGCTCCGGGCCGCCGTGCGGGGCGGCCCGGCGGTAGGCGGCGAGCAGCGCCCGCTCCCGCTGGGTGGACTGGTCGAGCAGGGCCGCCTCGACGGCGAGGGCGGCCTCCTCGACCAGCCGGAGCATGATCGGGTCGCCGTCGTCGCGCAGACAGGTCAGGTCCAGCACCGCCACGGTGTGCCCGCTGAGCGGGTCGCGGATCGGGGCGCCGGCGCAGGCGAAGGGCTGGAGGCAGTCGGCGAAGTGCTCCCGGCCGACGACCCGGACGGGGCCGCGTTCCACGAGCGCGGTGCCGACCGCGTTGGTGCCCACGACGTCCTCGGAGGCGTCGAAGCCGGGGGCGAAGCTGACGGCGTCGAGGTGGGCGAGGAGTCGGCGGTGCCCGCCGAGCCGCTGGACGATCCGGCCCTGTCCGTCGCAGAGCGCGACGGTGGTGCCGAGATCGGCGAGCGACTCGGTGAGCTTGCGCAGGACCGGCTCGGCGGCGCGCAGCAGCCGCTCGTCGAGCGTGACGTCCGGGGCGTAGGGGATGTGCAGGCGGTCCGGTTCGAGACCGGCGGAGCGGCACCGCTTCCAGGAGGCCAGCACCGCGTCCCGGACGTCCGAGTCGACGCGGGCTCCGGTGAGGAAGCGTGCGTGGGCATCGACGAGCCCGCCGATGTCGTCCCAGGCGACAGGCAAAGAACTCACTTCCCTCAGGCATTTTCACCCTAGACCTGTCGTGACTCGCATCACAACAGACCGTGAGCGGGGCCGGGAGCACCGTCCACGACGAGACCAGCCTCCACCACGACGTTCCGGTCCGCGAGGCGTACGGTCCCGGCCCCCGCGCGCACGGGCCGCGGATGTGACACAGAACACGGCGAAAATGCGGGAAGTTTTACCGTCGACGGTGATTGTTCCGCGCCCGGCACCCGTATCCCCTGGTGTCAGAGCCTTTCGCCTCAGGAGGTCCGATGCGCATCTCGCGCAGTACGGCGGGAACCGTCTTCGTCGGCGGCGCCCTGGTGCTCACCCTGTCCGCCCTCGCGTACCCCGCGATGCTGGGCGTGCAGAACACCTCGACCGACACGTCCCGCATCATCGCCAACACGCCCTACGGGCCGTTGACGGAGGCGGACCGGGACTTCGTGGTGAAGGTGCGCGCCGCCGGGCTGTGGGAGTACCCGATCGGCGAGATGGCCCTGGAGCGGGGCGACAGCGCGGCCATGAAGGAGGCGGGCAAGCACCTGCTCGTCGGTCACGCGGGGCTCGACGCGATGTGCCGCAAGATCGCACCCGAGCTGGGTATCACCCTGCCCAACCAGCCCTCGCCGCAGCAGCAGCAGTTCGTCGCGACCGTGGAATCCAAGACCGGCAAGGAGTTCGACTCCACCGCGGTCGCCTTCATGCGGGTGGCGCACGGCCGGATCTTCCCCGCCATCGCGGGCATCCGGGCCAACACCCAGAACACGCTGGTCAGGCAGCTGGCGGACCTGACCAACGACACGGTGCTCGACCACATCACCGTGCTGGAGAACACCGGCCTGGTCAACTACGAGCAGACCCAGTTCCAGCAGACCTCGCCCCCGAAGCTGCCGGACGTGCAGCTCACCCCGCCCCCGCCGCAGCCCGGCGCCCCCGTGCTGGCCCTGAAGCCGCGCCCGGACCTCGATATCAACACCGCCGCGCCGCAGCCGACCCCGACCCCGACTCCGAACCCGAGCAGCACGGTGGGCTGAGCGGCGCTCACAGGGGCTTGGCCGGCCAGTCCAGCAGCCGGGCCCCGATCGTCGCGGTCTGGAGGGTGTAGCGCTGCACCGGGTCGGCCGGGTCCGCGCCGGTCAGCTGCCGGACGCGCTCCAGCCGGTAGGTCAGGGCCCGGACGCTGAGCGAGAGCCGGCGGGCCGCCTCGGCGGCGACGCAGCCGGAGTCGAAGTAGGCGTTGAGGGTGTCCAGCAGGGGCCGGGCGCCGCCGCGGGCCCGGCCGAGCGGACCGAGCACGCTGCTCACCAGGTCGATCATGGCCTGCCGGTCCCGGGTGAGCACGGGGTAGACGAGCAGGTCGGCGGCGCGCAGCACCGGTTCGGTCAGCTCCAGCCGGGTCGCGAGGTCCAGCGCGTTCAGGGCCTCCTCGTAGGACTGGACGACGCCCGCGGGGCCGGGGTGGGCCCGGCCGACCGCGACCTGGCCGCCGTCGGTGGCGGCGTGCGCGTGCTTGGCGAAGTGGGTGAGGACCTCGTCCTGGTGGCCGGGGGCGATGCAGACCATCCGGCCGTCCTTGGTGGTCAGCAGGATGCTGCGGTCGCCGAACCGGCCGATCAGCGCGCGCTCCACGGAGCGCGGCACGGGATCGCCCTCGTCGTACGCGGCCGGGCCCCGGGCCACCGCCACGGCGTGCGCGTGCGACAGGCGCAGCCCGTAGCGTTCCGCGCGTTCGGCCAGCAGGCCGAGGTCGCTGCGGCCGTAGAGCAGGTCGTCGACGAACTCCCGGCGGGCGGCCTCCTCCTGGCGCACGGCGTGCCGCTGGGCCCGCTCGTAGCCCTCGGCGAAGGCGTCCAGGGCCTGGGCGGCGGCGGACAGGACGGCGTCGAGGGCGGCTCCGTCGCCGGCCGGGCGGCTCGCACGGGTCTCGGCCATGTGCGCGGCGACCATGGCGCGCAGTCCCACTCCGGCCTCGGCGGCGCGTTCGCCCAGGACGCGGCGGGAGTCGAGTTCCGCGCGGCTGAGCCGTCGGCCGGTGGCGGTGGCCTCGGCGAGGATGTCGGCGTAGCCGGTGAGGCACTCCGCTATCACGTCCGGCCCCGCCATGCCCGCTCCCCCCGTTCCCCGCGTCCGCCGGTCCCCCGTCGGCCGCGGGCGCGCTCCCACGTTGTTTTCTGACGCCTTGTTCTCTGACGCCTTTCTAACGCATCCGGTTCGGTGGCCCGCCCCCGAGGTCCCGCGGGGCCGCCCCCGCTGGGCGATCAGCCCGTTTTCCAGCCGTTCCGGGTGTCGATCCGCTCCCACTCCAGCGCCCACTGCGCGAGGCGCCGGCGCTCCATCAGCGCGCGGACGGCCCAGACCCCTCCGACGACGGCACCGGCCGCGCACAGCGCCGCCAGGACAGCGCCCGAGACGGCGTGCAGCCGGATCTCGCCGGCGCTCAGCGGCTCGGACGTGATCCGCTCGTGGCCGTCGGTCCAGACCGGGACGGTGGCCCCGGCCTTGGTCCTGGGCGGGACGCGCGCGTCGTCGGTGTGGGTCCGGCCGTCGGCGCCCGTCCAGCGGACCTCTGCCCACACCCGGTAGTCGGCCGGCACCCGGGCGGGCACCTTGTCGTCCGCGTCCTCGACCAGGACCGCCGACACCTGGCGGCTCTGCGCCCGCTGGTCGGCGGCGGCCCGCTCCACCGCCCCGACCGTGACGATCCCCGCGAGCACCCCGCCCAGCAGGGCCAGCAGCCATCCGGCGAGCACCACCCAGGCCTCGACCAGATCGCAGCGCCGCCGGAGCGGACTGCGCCGCCACCGCCACATCCGGATCCGTCCGGACCGTGTTCCAGCCATCGGCCGACACCCCCTGAAGAGGTCCGACAGCACCTACCCCAGTGTGCGCCCGTCGCGCTGGTCCCGCCCTCGCGCGCCCCGCACCGGGCTTGTCAAGAGTTGAATCAAAGTGGCCGAAAATCGACTCTCGACGAAACCGGAAGCGCCCAAGCGGCCTGCGGCGAAAGCCAGTTCGCCTAAGTTGGGCACCACCTGATCAACGAGGCCCTAGCAGGAGGCAGCACCGTGTCGGACGTCGATCCCCAGATCCGCGCGTCGATGGAGATACGCGCCCGCATCGACACGACGAAGCCGCACTCCGCGCGCTTCTGGAACTACTTCGTCGGCGGCAAGGACAACTACGAGGTCGACCGGGAGATCGGCGACCAGATCAAGGAGATCTTCCCGGGTCTGGTCGACGTGGCCGTCACCAGCCGGCACTTCCTCGGCCGCGCCGTGCGCCACCTCGCCGTGGAGCAGGGCATCCGCCAGTTCCTGGACATCGGCACCGGTCTGCCCACCGCCGACAACACCCACGAGGTCGCCCAGCGCGTCGCCCCGGACTCGCGGATCGTCTACGTCGACAACGACCCCATCGTGCTGGCCCACGCCAACGCCCTGCTGACCAGCACCCCGGAGGGCCGGACGGCCTACCTCGACGCCGACCTCTACGACCCGAAGGCCGTGCTGGAGACGGCGGCGGAGACCCTGGACCTCTCCCGGCCGGTCGCCCTGATGATCCTCAACACGCTGGGCCACGTCGCCGACCACGCGCAGGCCGTCGACCTCGTGCAGCGGCTCATGGCGGGCCTGCCCTCCGGCAGCTACCTGGTGATCAGCGACAGCACGGCCACCAGCGAGGGCATGATCGCCGCGTCCGAGGCGTACAACTCCAGCGGCGCGGTGCCGTACTACGTGCGCAGCATCGACGAGATCGGCGCCTTCTTCGAGGGCCTGGAGCTGGTGGAGCCGGGCATCGCCCAGGTGACCGAGTGGCGCCCGGACGGGACCGGGCCGCAGGGCTCCGAGGTCTCCGTGGACGCCTACTGCGGAGTGGGCCGCAAGCCCTGAGCCGGACACACCACGGGACAGGGCGCGGCGCCAGGGGGCCGCGCCCTGTCCCGTGCGCACGGGCCCGGCGCGTGTCCTGACCCGTTTCTTCCCTGGGCCGTCGGTTTCCGGTCTCCGCGCCGTCACGTCCGCCGGGCACCTTGTTCGCACGTCCCCACTGCCTCGCCTTGTGATGCCGACCGCCCCGCACCACGTGGGCGTGACGCGGAAGGACGACGTGCGCCATGTCCCTTCTCCCGCTCCCCGCCCCGGCCGCCCCGGTCCCCGCCCCGGCCGCCGCCCCCTCCCCCGCGCGGCTCGCCCGCGCCGCCCGGATCACGCTGACCGTCCTGCCGCTGCTCCTGATCGGCGGCTGGCTGCTCGCCGACCGGCGGAGCCTGTACGACGGCACCGCCCGGCTCGCCGCCGCCCACCCCGGGTGGCTGCTGTCCGCGATCGTCTTCACCTGTCTGACCTGGGTGGCCTCCGCGGTCGTCCGACAGGGGGCGATCCCCGAGCGGATGCCGCCCCTGCTCCTGCTCGCCTCGCAGTTCGCCGCGGGCGCCGCCAACCATGTGCTCCCGGCGAGCATCGGCGCCCACGCCGTCACCCTGCGCTTCCTCCGGGGCCAGGGCGTACCGCTGCCCCGGGCCGCCGCCTCACTCGCCCTGTACTCGGTGGTCAAGCCGATCGCGAAGGTGTTCGTGCTGCTCGCCCTGGTGCTGGCGGCCCCGGAACTGCTCCGGCTGGACGGCCTCCTCCCGGACACCGGCACCCTGCTGCCGGCCACCGCGGTCGCGGTGACCGCGCTGACGGCCCTGCTCCTGCTCCTCTCCCTGGTACGGCCGCTGCGCCACGGCTGCCTCGGCTTCCTGCGCACCGCCCTGACCGACGCCCGGCTGCTGCACACCCGGCCGAGCCGGGTCCTGGCGCTGTGGGGCGGAGCGGTGGCCACCCCGCTGGTCCAGGCGGGCGTGGTGGCCTCGGTGGGCTCCGCGCTCGGGCTGCCGCTGTCGTGGGCGCAGATGGTGTTCGCGTTCCTCGCCGCGAGCACGGCCGTCGGGGCGGTGCCCGCGCCGGGCGGGATCGGCCCCGTGGACGCCGCGCTGGTCTTCACCATGGCCGCCTACGGCGCGTCCCTGGGGCAGGCCACGGCCACCGTGATCGGCTACCGCGTCCTGACGGTCTGGCTGCCCCTGGTCCCGGGCCTCCTGGCCCTCTCCGCCCTGGTCCACCGCAAACTGCTCTGACCCCGGCCGGGGCCCGCGGTCAGGGGCCGGTCGGTGCCGCGCGGTTCTGGAGGCGGGCGGCCAGGACCGCGACGTCGTCCTCGGCGTGCCCGGCGTCCAGGCGGGCCAGCACGGTGTCGAGGAGGTCCTGGACGCCGGTGGCGGCGGCGAAGTCCACCCGGGCCAGCCGGTCCAGGGAGTGGTCGATGTCCTCGCCGCGGCGCTCGACGAGCCCGTCGGTGAACAGCATCAGCGCCTGGGAGGGGTCCAGCCGGAAGGTGGCCGGCTCGTAGCCGCCGAGACCGGTGCCGAGCGGCGGGCCGACCGGGAGGGGCGGCAGCGTGACCCGGCCCTCGCCGTCGATCACGGCGGGCGGCAGATGGCCGGCGCTGGCCAGCGTGACCATGCCGCGCACGGGGTCCACCCGGGCGATCAGGCAGGTGGCCGGACGCCGCTCCGGCTCCGCCGAGGCGATGTCGTCGAGCTGGCGCAGCACCCGGTGCGGCGGGAGGTCGGCGGAGGCGATGTAGCGCAGGGCCGAGCGGTAGGCGGTCATGTCGACGGCCGCGTCCAGGCCGTGCCCCATGACATCGCCGACGACGAGGAGCGTACGGCCGAAGTGCAGCCGTACCGTCTCGCACCAGTCGCCGCCGACCACGGCGCGCTGTCCGACGGGCTGGTAGCGGATGGCCACGTCGAGGTTGGGGTGCGGGCGGCCGGGCTCGGCGAGCAGCGCGCGCTGGAGCTTTCCGACGATCCCGGCGACGGCGTCGTGCTCCCGGGCGTGCCGGACGGTGGCGGCGGCCCGCTCGGCGAGGAACGTGACCAGTTCCTCCTCGTCGTGGCTGAAGGGCGCCCCCTCACGGGCGCAGACCAGCACGCCGTAGTGGTGGCCGCCGGCGCCGAGCGGGACGCAGAGGGCGGGCCGGGTGCCGCCGGAGGTCAGCCGGACGGCACCGCCGCCGGTCCCGCGGGCCACCTCGGCGGCCCAGCGGGTGTCGGGCAGCACGGCCGGGTTCCCCCGGCCGGAGTGGTACACGGCGCCCGCCTCGGCCCGGTCGTCCAGGACCGCCGCCGCGGCCCCGACCTGAGCGGCGACCTCACGGGTCAGCTCGGTGTACGTGGTGTCCTCGTCCAGCGTGGTCCCGATGCGGGACGCCGCCGAGCGCAGCGCGCTCAGCCGTGATCCGCCGGCGCCCCAGGGAGGCGGGGCGGCGGAATCGGCAGGCTCGGCCGTCGCCGGGCTCTGAAACGACTCGAACGATCGCGCCACGCCTACCACCCTAAAAGCACACCGGCCCGAAGCGGGTAACGACAGGATTGCGCCATGTCGAATGCCGGGGCGGTCGGAGAGTGACCGAAAAGGGGAGCGACCGAAAAAGGGGGGAGCGACCGAAAAGGCCGCCGGACCCGCACACGCTCGTGCGGGTCCGGCGGCCTTGAGGAAGCGGTGGCTCAGCCCTCCTCGGGCGTCAGCCGCAGCGAGATGCTGTTGATGCAGTAGCGCTGGTCGGTCGGGGTGGCGTACCCCTCCCCCTCGAACACGTGCCCGAGGTGGGATCCGCAGCGGGCGCACCGCACCTCGGTGCGGACCATCCCGTGCGAGGTGTCGCTGAGCAGCTCCACCGCGTCGGTGTCCTTCGGGTCGAAGAAGGACGGCCAGCCGCAGTGCGACTCGAACTTGGTCGCCGAGGTGAACAGTTCCGCGCCACAGGCACGGCAGGAGTAGACACCCTCGGTCTTGGTGTCGGTGTACTCACCGGTGAACGCGGGCTCGGTACCGGCCTGCCGCAGCACGGCGTACTCGGCCGGGCTCAGTTCCGCGCGCCACTGCTCGTCCGGCTTCTCGACGTCGTACGACATGACTCTCAGCCCCTCACTTCGACAGGCGGTCCAGGATCTGCGGGCCGAGGTCCGTCACGTCACCCGCGCCCATGGTGAGAACGAGATCACCGGGCTTCGCCATTCCCGCCACCGCGGAAGCCACCTCGCCCTTGTCGTGGACGGCCGTCACATCGGCGCCCGCGACCCGCGCCGCCTCGATGATCAGCTCGCTGGTGACCCCGGGGATCGGGTCCTCCCGGGCCGGGTAGATGTCCAGCACCAGCGAGGCGTCCGCGAGGGCCAGCGCCTGCCCCATCTCCTTGCCCAGCTCCTGCGTCCGCGAGAACAGGTGCGGCTGGAAGACGACGAGGATGCGGGCGTCGCCCGCGGCGGCGCGCATGGCCTCCAGGTCCGCGCTCATCTCGGTGGGGTGGTGCGCGTAGGAGTCGATGACCTGCACCCCGGCGACCTCGCCCTTGAGCTGGAGGCGCCGCTTGACCCCGGTGTAGGAGGCGAGGGCCGGTGCCAGTTCGGCGGCCGGGACGCCGAGCGCCGCGCCCGCCGCGAGCGCGGCCACCGCGTTGTGCGCGTAGTGCCGGCCCGGCACGGAGACGGTGAAGGTCAGCTCCTCGCCGTCCAGCACCGCGGTCACCTCGCTGCGCAGCCCCTGCGGGACCACGGACAGCACCCGCACATCGGCGTCCTCGGCCTCGCCGTAGGTCACGGTGCGGACCCCGTCGAGGCGCCGGGTCAGCTCGCGGGCGCCCTCGTGGTCGGCGGAGATCACCAGCGTGCCGCCGGGCACGATCCGGCCGGCGAAGGTCTCGAAGGACTCGTAGATCTCGTCCATCGACGCGTAGTTGGCGTGGTGGTCCAGCTCCACGTTGAGCACGATCGCCACCTCGGGCGCGTACTTGTGGAAGCTGCGGTCGCTTTCGTCGGCCTCGGCGACGAAGATCTCGCCGTCGCCGTGCAGCGCGTTGGAGCCGGGCGCGTCCAGGTCGCCGCCGATCGCGTACGACGGGTTCAGGCCGAGCGTGCTCAGCGACACCGCGAGCATCGAGGTGGTCGTCGTCTTGCCGTGCGTACCGGCCACGGCGATCGGCCGCAGGCCGTCCATCAGGGCGGCCAGGGCGTCGGAGCGGTGCACGACCGGCACGCCCAGCTCGGCGGCGCGGACCAGCTCGGGGTTGTCCTGGCGGATGGCCGAGGACACCACGACACAGCTCGCGTCGTCGGCGAGGTGCGCGGCGGCGTGTCCGATGTGCACGGTCGCCCCCAGCGCCCGCAGCGCCTCGGCGGTCGCGGACTCCTTGGCGTCGCTGCCGGCCACGACGGCACCGCGCTGCGCGAGGATCTTCGCGATGCCCGACATCCCGGCCCCGCCGATGCCGATGAAGTGCGGTCGGTCCATGGCGGGGGGAAGTCCGGGTGCCATGCGTGTCTCTCCCAAGATCCGGTACTGCGACGAAACAGCGTCCGAGCGGGACGCGCCCCCAGCCTATGGGGTCGGGGAACGGCCCCGCGCCCGCGCCTACGCCTCGCTGTGCGAGAAGAGCTTCAGGACCGGCACGCCGACCTTGTGCCGGGCGCGGGACGCCCAGTCGCGGTGGAAGAACTCCTCGACGTAGTGCGGATCGGTCAGCACGATCACCTCGTCCGCGCCGCTCTCCTCCACCAGGGACTTCAGCGCGTCCAGCGGATGGTCCTCCACCAGTCGCCCCTCCGCCTCGTTCCCGGACGCCCGCAGCGCCTGGAGGGAGACGGCGAGGGCCCGCTCCCCGAAGCTCTTCGCCTCCTCGCCCTCGGGCGTGTCCCCCTCCCGGGCCGCCTCGTCGAGTTCCCCGAGGGCCACGTCGTCGATGGCCCGCAGCAGGCGATCGGCCTGGTCACCGCGTGGCTGGAGCAGCACATGGAAGGAGACCGCCTCGTCCCCGTGCAACGTGGTGACGAACTCCACGTCCGCTGAGGTCAGGGCCTTCTCGATCATCAATACGCTTCTGAACACCAGGCGCCCCTTCTGTCCGCGGGGCCGTGAGCGACCCTGCGGAAACCATCCTTCCCCGTGATCGCACGGGGACTGCGAGATTTAGTGTGCCCATCGGACGCTAAACGGAACGACTGATTCCGCCGATTTCGCCGGACCTGCCCGTACCGGGTGATCAGACCCGCCCGTACCGGGTGAAGAGAAAGCCCTCCTCCTCCAGGACGGACAGCAGTGCGAAGGTCCGGGGCACCTCCACCGAGGGCCCGCCCGCGATGCGCTGCGCGTCGCCCGCGGTGAGCATCGGCGAGACGGTCAGGCAGATCTCGTCGAGCACCCCGGCCGCCACGAACTGTCCGAGCAGCCGCGGCCCGCCCTCGGTCAGCAGCCGCCGGTACCCGAGTCCGGCGAGCCCCTGGACGACCCGCGCGGGATCGACCCCCGCGCCGTCGCCCGCGGTCACCACGCGCGCGCCCGCTCGCTCCGCCTCGGCGACCCGGCTCGGGTCGGCCCCGGCGCCGGTCAGCACGACGGTCGGCACCAGCGGCGAGGTGAACAGCGGCAGGGAGAAGTCCAGGTCGAGTCCGGCGGTGACCACGGCGACGGCCGGCGCGGGCGCCTGTCCGGCGGCCTCCCGCCGGGCGGCGAACTCGGCCCGCGCGCGGGCCGGCCGGTAGCCCTCCTGCCGTACCGTTTCCGCACCGACGACCACGACGTCCGCGAGCGCCCGCAGGGTGCCGAAGATCCGCATGTCGGCCGGGCACGAGATCGGCTGGGAGCGGCCGTCGTGCTGGGCGGCCCCGTCGAGCGTGGAGACCATGTTGGCGCGCAGTCGGGGTTCGTCGGACGCGGGGTAGTCGTAGACCTCGGCGAGCTCACCGAGACCCCACTCCCGGTCGTCCGTCGTCCGGTCGGTCACAGGAAACAGGCGTCGCATGCCGAAAGTCTTCCACGGAGCCGACTCCCGGGCCCGGGGGCATCCGCGCGGCCTGGTGGGGCCTGGTCGCGCAGTTCCCCGCGCCCCTGGGTGGGTACACGCCGAGCTCGCCGGCAGGGTGGCGCCTCCAGGAGCGCGGGCGCCTGCGCGACCAACCGAAGCGATCCCCACCTCAGGAGCGCGGGCGCCTGCGCGACCAACCGAAGCGATCCCCACCTCAGGAGCGCGGCGGCCTGCGCGACCAACCGGAGCGGTTCCCACCTCAGGGGCGCGGGGAACTGTGTGACCAACCGGAGCGGTTCCCACCTCAGGGGCGCGGGGAACTGCGCGAACGCCCCCCACCGGCCCGCAGACGGAGATGGGCCCCAGCGGCCCCACCCAGGGGCGCGGGGAACTGCGCGACCGGCCCCCACCCCGCCGCAGACGAGGGTCGACCCCCGCGGACCCCCTAAAATCGGTGAACGTGTCCTCCTCCACCACCGCCGGCGAGACCCCCATAGCCGAAGCGACCCCCCTCTCCCTCTGCTCCCGCGAGCCGCGCGTCCCCGCGGACCGCCTGGTGGCCGAGATGGTCCCCCCACCCCGCTTCGACTCGGTCCGGTTCGCCACCTACATCCCGGACCCGAACCAGCCGAGCCAGACCGAGGCGGTCCAGATCCTGGAGTCCTTCGCGGCGGGCCTCGGCGGAGCGCACGCGGCCGGCCCGGCCCGGCGCGGCCTGTTCGGCCTGGGCAGGCCGAAGGCCCCGAAGACCCCGGCGGGCCCCCGGGGCGTCTACCTCGACGGCGGCTACGGCGTCGGCAAGACCCACCTCCTCGCCTCCCTGTGGCACGCCACGCCCGCGGAGCCGTCCCTCAAGGCGTTCGGCACCTTCGTGGAGCTGACGAACCTGGTCGGCGCCCTCGGCTTCCAGCAGACCGTGCAGACCCTCTCCGGCCACCGACTGCTGTGCATCGACGAGTTCGAGCTGGACGACCCGGGCGACACGGTCCTGGTCTCCACCCTGCTCGGCAAGCTCGTCGACGCCGGGGTCGCGCTCGCCGCCACCTCCAACACCCTCCCCGGCAAGCTCGGCGAGGGCCGTTTCGCCGCGGCCGACTTCCTGCGCGAGATCCAGGGCCTGTCGGCCCGCTTCCGCCCGCTGCGCATCGACGGCGAGGACTACCGCCACCGCGGTCTGCCCGAGGCGCCGGCGCCGTTCAGCGACGAGCAGGTGACCAAGGCCGCGTACGCCACCGAGGACGCCTCGCTCGACGACTTCCCGCATCTGCTGGACCACCTGGCCCGGGTGCACCCCAGCCGCTACGGCGCGCTGACGGACGGCGTACGGGCGGTCTGCCTGACCGATGTGCGGCCGGTCCCGGACCAGTCGACCGCGCTCCGGCTCGTGGTGCTCGCGGACCGGCTGTACGACCGCGAGGTGCCGGTGCTGGCCTCCGGTCGCCCCTTCGACCAGCTGTTCGGCGAGGACATGCTGAAGGGCGGGTACCGCAAGAAGTACTTCCGCGCCATCTCCCGGCTCACCGCGCTGGCCCGGGACGCGAAGGGACTCGTCGAGGTCCGCTAGCCCGGTCAACTCCCTCCGGTCAAGAGCCCGTTCCGGCCGCTCACCCGCGCGTTTCAGGCTCTCTTCAGCCGGAAACGCTAAGTTAACCCTGCAAACAACTTTGCAGGGTTAACGTGTTTCTTGACCAACGATTGACCAAGCGTTGGTCTGCGCGTGAGGTGCGAAACGGCGGGAGGGGGCGCATGTTCCGAGGTGAGACGGCCCGTTCCGCGACACCGGTCCTCGTCGCCCTCCTGATCGCCCTTCAGTTCTTCGCCCCCACCGCGTCCTTCGCAACCGCGCATACAGCCAGTCATGCAGAGGCCAAGGGCGGGCCCGGATCCGAGCTGTCCGGCCCGCCCCCGCGCGTGGAATCCCTCACACCGCGTTCCTGCGATCCGCCCGTCGAACCGACCGGCCCGCTGCGCCCCCGGGACCGGACCGGCCCGTCCGGCTGTGCGTCCCCGACCTGCGAACGCCCGCTGCCGCCCGAGGACTCCACCTCCGTTCCCGGGCCGGCGGCCCCCGGCGGCGCCCACCACCGCGCCGCGAGATCCTCGTCGGCCCACACCCCGGCCGCGCTCCAGGTCTTCCGCTGCTGATCAGCGGAGCAGGTCCCCCACTCTGCTCTGTCCTGCCCCACCGACGCGCCCCCACGGCGCGCCAGGAGGAAGTCACCACCATGCAGCCCCTCATCGACAACGCCCGGTCCTTCGGACAGCGCCCCGAGGACTTCGCCGGGCTCGCCGAAGGCCAGTCCCCCCAGGTCCTGTTCATCACCTGCTCCGACTCACGGGTCGTCCCGGCCCTGATCACGGGCGCCCGCCCCGGCGAGCTCTTCGAACTGCGCACCGCGGGCAACATCGTCCCGCCCCACGCCTCCGAGCACCCCACCAGCGAGGCGGCCACCATCGAGTACGCCGTCGAGGTGCTCGGGGTCCGCGACATCGTGGTCTGCGGCCACTCCCACTGCGGAGCCGTCGGCGCGCTGGTGCGCGGCGACGACCTGGACGCCGTGCCCGCCGTGCGGGACTGGCTGGCGCACGCGACCCCGCGCCCCGCGGGGGCGGCCGAGGACCCGGCCGTCACGGAGGGCGTGCAGAGCCATGTGCTCACCCAGCTGCTGCGGCTGCGCTCGTACCCGTTCGTCGAACGGCGGCTCGCGGACGGCCGGCTGACCCTGCGCGGCTGGTACTACGAGGTGCACACCGGCGCCGTCCTGGAACACCGCGGGCAGACCGACACCTTCGAGGCGCTGTGAGCGCGAGGACGACCCGACTCCCCCACCTGCGGCGGGACTTCGCCGCTTCCCTGGTCGTCTTCCTGGTCGCGCTCCCGCTCTGCGTGGGCGTGGCAGTCGCCTCCGGTGTCCCGGCCGAACTGGGCCTGGTCACCGGCATCGTGGGCGGCATCGTCACCGGACTGATGCGCGGCAGCAGCCTCCAGGTGTCCGGTCCGGCCGCCGGACTGACCGTGCTGGTCTTCGAGGCGGTGCGGGAGTTCGGGCTGCCCGCGCTCGGGGTGATCGTGCTGGCCACCGGCCTGCTCCAGGTCGTCATGGGCGCGCTGCGGCTCGGGCGCTGGTTCCGGGCCATCTCCGTCTCGGTCGTCGAGGGCATGCTGGCCGGCATCGGCCTGGTCCTGATCGCCGGCCAGCTGTACTCGATGGCCGGCGCGGAGGCGCCGGCCTCGGGCGTGGCGAAGATAGCCGGACTGCCCGGCGCCCTCGCCGACGTCCTCGGCGACCCCGAGGCGCTCATCGCGCTCGCCCTGGGCGCGGGCACGGTCGCCGTGCTGGTGCTGTGGCGGCGGATGCCTGCCGTCGTGCGCACGGTGCCCGGTCCGCTCGCCGCCGTGGGCCTGGCGACCGCGGTCTCGGTGGTCTGCTCGCTGCCCGTGGCCACGGTGGAGGTCAACGGCCTGCTGGATTCGGTGCGGCCGCCGTCGCTCGACTCCCTCTCCGGGGCGGCCTGGCCCGGCCTGGCCGCCACGATCGTCGCCTTCACGCTGATCGCGTCCGCCGAGTCGCTGTTCAGCGCGGCGGCCGTGGACCGGATGCACCAGGGCCCGCGGACCTCGTACGACCAGGAGTTGATCGCCCAGGGCGCGGGCAACACGGTCTGCGGGGTGCTCGGCGCGCTGCCGATGACCGCGGTGATCGTGCGCAGCTCGGCCAATGTCCAGGCCGGCGCCCGGACCCGGGCCTCCCGGGTGCTGCACGGCGTGTGGCTGCTGCTGTTCGCGGCACTGCTGCCGTCCGCGCTGGCCCTCATCCCGATCCCCGCCCTGGCGGGCGTGCTGGTGCACGCCGGCAGCAAGCTGATCCCGCTGCGGGCCGTCCGCTCGCTGTGGCGGGAGCACCGGGGCGAGGCGCTGATCCTCGTGGTCACGGCCGTGTCGATCGTCGCGGTCAGCATGTTCGAGGGGGTCCTGATCGGTCTCGCGCTGGCGGTGGCCAAGACCGCCTGGGAGGCCTCGCACCTGAGGATGGAGATCGTGGACAAGGGCGCGGGCCCGGTCCAGGCCCATCTGACGGGCAACGCCACCTTCCTGCGCCTGCCGAAGATCCTCGACAGTCTGGAGGCGCTGCCCCGGGACCGGCCGGTCGTGCTGGACCTCTCCGGGCTGCACCACCTGGACCACGCCTGCCGGACGGCGCTGGAGAACTGGGCCGAGCGGCACAGCGCGGCCGGTACGGAACCGGTACGGGTCACCAGCGGGTGATCCGTACGCAGTCCGGTCCGGGACCGCGCCGGCCCCGGACCGGACTTCGCCCGGAGGCATACCCCCGGCGACAGCAGGGGCATATCGTCTAATAAGCGGAACAAGCGAACACGCGCACCCACCGGACCTCTGACAGGGAGGTCGTCATGGTCGAGGACCTGCTGATCGCGGCCGCGGCCGCCGGCACGGCCGGGCTGATCTATCTCGCCGCCGCGGCCCGGATCGTCAAGCAGTACGAACGCGGCGTCGTCTTCCGGCTGGGACGGCTGCGCGGACAGGTGCGCCAGCCGGGACTGGCCCTGGTGGTGCCCGGGGTGGACCATCTGCGCCACGTGAACATGCAGATCGTGACGATGCCGGTGCCGGCCCAGGAGGGCATCACCCGGGACAACGTCACCGTCCGGGTGGACGCGGTCGTCTACTTCAAGGTCGTGGATCCCTCGGCGGCGGTGGTGAACGTCGAGGACTACCGGTTCGCGGTCTCCCAGATGGCGCAGACCTCGCTGCGCTCGATCATCGGCAAGAGCGATCTGGACGACCTGCTCTCCGACCGGGAGAAACTCAACCAGGGCCTGGAGCTGATGATCGACAGCCCCGCGATCGGCTGGGGCGTGCAGATCGACCGGGTCGAGATCAAGGACGTCTCCCTGCCGGACACGATGAAGCGGTCGATGGCCCGGCAGGCCGAGGCCGACCGGGAACGGCGGGCCCGCATCATCAACGCCGACGCCGAACTCCAGGCGTCGAAGAAGCTCGCCGAGGCCGCCCAGCAGATGGCCGACACCCCCTCCGCCCTCCAACTCCGGCTGCTCCAGACCGTGGTGGCCGTCGCCGCCGAGAAGAACTCCACCCTGGTGCTGCCGTTCCCCGTGGAGCTGCTGCGCTTCCTGGAGCGCGCCCAGCAGCCGGTGCCGCAGCGGCCCGAGGAAAGGTGAACACGCTCTACGCGCGTGGTTCACCTGGCCGTTGCCAGATGGTAGACACGGCGTGACCGCAGTCCTGTCCGCCAGCAGGAAGGTTCCCCCATGCCCGAGCACGGCTCTCAGACCCGCCGTCAACTGCTCGCCCGCACCGGCGCCGTGGGCGCCTCGATCGCTTTCGCCGGAAACCTGAGTGAACTCTTCGCGGGCACCGCCGCCGCGCAGGACCTGGGCCACACGGGCTACGGCCCGCTCGTCCCGGACCCGAACGGCCTGCTCGACCTGCCGGAAGGTTTCCGCTACCGGGTGCTCTCCCGTGAGGGCGACCCGCTGCGCTCCGGGGAGGGCCCGGTGCCCTCCAACCACGACGGCATGACCGCGCTGCCCGGCCGACACGGCCGGGTCCACCTGGTGCGCAACCACGAGAACCGCGCCACCGCGAAACTCCCCGTCCCCACCGTCGAGGGCCTCACCTACGACCCCGAGGGCAAGGGCGGCTGCACCGCGCTGACCCTGGACGCGCGCGGCAAGGTGCTCTCCGAACGGGTCGCCGTCGCCGGCACGGCCGTCAACTGCGCGGGCGGGCCCACCCCCTGGGGCACCTGGCTGACCTGCGAGGAGACCGAGGACAAGGCCGGCACCAACGGCTACACCAAGGACCACGGCTTCATCTTCGAGGTCGACCCCGCCGACCCGCGCCGCAGCGGCGCGGTCCCGCTCACGGCGATGGGCCGCTTCCAGCACGAGGCGATCGCCGTCGACCCGAGGCGCGGCGTCGTCTACGAGACGGAGGACGCCTTCCAGAAGCCCTTCGGCCTCTTCTACCGCTTCCTGCCCGAGAAGCCGCTGGGCGGCGGCGGTTCGCTGCGCGCCGGCGGCCGCCTCCAGGCGATGCGGGTCCCCGGCGTCCCGGACCTCTCCTCGATCCAGGAGACCGGCGCGCGCTTCGACGACGTGGAGTGGGTGGACGTACCCGACCCGCTGGCCGCCGGGACCCCGATCCGCCTCCAGGACTTCGGCCCCCGCGGCATCACCCACGCGCAGAAGCTGGAGGGCTGCTACTGGGGCGGCCGCTCGGTCTACTTCGTGTCGTCCTTCGCCCGCAGTTCCGAGGGCTCGGCGGGCGACCACTACGGGCAGATCTGGCGCTACGACCCCGCGCGCCGCAGCGTCACCCTGGTGATCGTCTTCGGCCCCGACACGGACGTCCAGCTGCCCGGCGAGTCCCCCGACAACATCTGTCTGGCCCCCTCGGGCGGCCTGATGGTCTGCGAGGACGGCAACGGCGCCCAGCACGTCTACGGCGTCACCCGCCGCGGCGAGGTCTACGCGATGGCCCGCAACGCCCAGGACATCGGCACGCCCGGGGCCCCGGAGTGGGGAGAGTTCGCCGGCGTGGCCTTCTCCCCCGACGGCCGGACCATGTACGTCAACTGCTACACCCCCGGGACGACCTTCGCGGTGACCGGCCCCTGGCGCAGGTAGCCGCCCACCGGGTGACGGTCGGCGGCGGTGCCGCACGGGACGGAGAGCCGTCCGGGATTCATCCGATCAATCCCATTATGTTCGTGCGGTGATCCTTCCCGTACGTCACGTCGCCGCCGTCTGCGTGCTCGCCGCCGCCCTCACCTCCTGTGCCGCCGCCGAGGCGCCCCGGACCGCCCGGGGCGCCTCGGCCTCGGCCTCCGCCTCGGTCCGGCCCTCGGCGGTCCCGACCCTGGCGCCGGGACCGGCCGGTCTGACGCCGGTCTTCCACCACGGCCCCCGGTCGGCGGGCAAGGTCCTCGCCCTCACCTTCGACGCCGACATGACCGCCGACCAGGGTCCCCGGGCGGCGGGCGGCGAACGCTTCGACAACCCGGAACTCATCGCCGCCCTCCGGGAACTCCAGGTGCCGGCGACGGTGTTCATGACCGGACGGTGGGCCGAGGAGTACCCCGAACAGGCCCGCCGCATCGGCCGGGACCCCCTGTTCGAGGTGGCCAACCACTCCTACAGCCACCACGCCTACACCGGGGACTGCTACGGCCTGCCGACCGTCGCCGCGGACCGGATGCGGGCGGACGTGGAGCGGGCGTACACCGCCTTCCGGCAGGTGGGCGTGACCGATCCGATGCCGTACTTCCGCTTCCCCGGGGGCTGCTACGACCGGCGGGCGCTCAAGGCGCTCACCCCGGCGGGCGTCACCGCCGTGCAGTGGGACGTGGTCAGCGGGGACGCCTTCGCCACCGACGCCGACGCCGTCGCCCGAGAGGTCCTGGACGGGGTGCGGCCCGGCTCGGTCGTCGTCCTGCACTGCACGCGCAGCGCGGCCCCCGTCACCGAGCGCGCCGTCCGCACCCTCGTCCCCGAGCTGCGCCGCCGGGGCTACCGCTTCGTGAAGGTCTCCGAGCTGATCGGAGCGACCGGCGCACGAGGCTGAGGGTTCTACGCTGGAGTCATGAGCGACGCCGACTACTGCACGATCGCCGACGCCACGAAGCCGCCCCGGGCCGACGGGCCGCCGTACGCGGACTGTGTGCTGTGCCGGGAGCCGACAGAGTACCCGGAGTCGTACAAGGGCATCACGCTGTGCCCGGTGTGCGAGTGGCGGGAGGCCGAGCGGACCGCCTGCTCGGGATGATCCGCGCGGCCGGGCACCGACGGCGGGCACCGGGGTCCCGGCTGGCAGACTGGTCCGGGTGAGCCACGCATCCACGCCCGCCGACAGCCCCTTCCGTTCCGAGCCGACCGCGCGCGACCAGGCACCGCAGTTCGTCCTGCCGCTGGTCGTCCGGATCGAGCGGGCGGCACCCCCCGCCCGCACCGACGCCCTGGAGACCGCGGCCCGCGCCGTCCTGGTGCTGCTCTCCGACGAGCGGGCGCTGGGCGAGGGCGAGTGGGCCGAGGCCGTGCGGGACTGGCAGGACGCCCGGATCCGCAAGGTCGTCCGGCGGGCCCGGGGCGCGGAGTGGCGGCGGGCCGAGGCCCTGCCGGGGATCACGGTGACGGGCGTGTCGGCCGAGGTGCGGGTGTTCCCGCCGGTGCCGCTCGACGGCTGGCCCAAGGAACTCGCCAAGCTCCAGGTCTCCGGCACCGACCTCGACGACCCCGAGCCGCCCGCGGCCGCGGACCTCTCTGCGCCGGTGCTGTGGCTCAGCCCCGGCCTCGACATGTCCGCGGGCAAGGCGATGGCGCAGGCGGGACACGGCGCCCAGCTCGCCTGGTGGGAGCTGTCGGGGGCGGAGCGCGCGGCCTGGCGCGACGCGGGCTTCCCGCTCTCCGTGCGGACGGCGTCCCCCGAGCGCTGGACCGGGCTGACCACCGGCGGCCTGCCGGTCGTCCGGGACGCGGGCTTCACCGAGATCGCGCCCGGTTCGTGCACGGTGGTCGCCGACCACCCCGCCCTGCGCCGCTAGCACCCCGCCCCGCGCCAGTAGCATCCCACCCCGCGCCGGCAGGACTGCCCCACGGTGGCACCCCGCCCCTCGCCCGTGGCGCAACCTCAAATGTTGCTCTGAAGCACACCCCCCGGGGGTTCGCTCCCGCGCGCCGGGGCGATACCCCCTGCACGCGGTCGGCGAAGGGGGACGAGCATGGAGCGACTGGGTACGGGCATCGGCTGGCGGCCGGAGATCGCGGACGCCGTGGAGCGCATGCCGGGCATCGACTGGGTCGAGGCCGTCGCGGAGAACGTGTGCCCCGGGCATCTGCCCGAGTCGCTGCGCCGGCTGCGCGAGCGCGGGGTCACCGTCGTCCCGCACGGTGTCTCGCTCGGCCTCGGCGGCGCCGACCGGCCCGACGAGGGACGGCTGAAGGACCTCGCCGAGCGGGCCGGGGCACTGGGCTCGCCGCTGGTCACCGAGCACATCGCGTACGTCCGGGCGGGCGGCCCGCTCACCGCCTCGCCGCGCCTGGAGGCGGGCCATCTGCTGCCCGTGCCGCGCACCCGGGACGCCCTGGCCGTGCTCTGCGAGAACGTCCGCATCGCGCAGGACGCGCTGCCCGTCCCGCTCGCCGTGGAGAACATCGCCGCGCTGATCTCCTGGCCCGGCGAGGAGATGACCGAGGGACAGTTCCTGTACGAGTTGGCGGACCGCACCGGTGTGCGGCTGCTCATCGACGTCGCCAACCTGCACACCAACCACGTCAACCGGGGCGAGGACCCGGCGCGCGCGCTCGCCGAACTCCCCCTGGAGGCCATCGCGTACGTCCATGTCGCGGGCGGCTTCGAGCGGGACGGCGTCTGGCACGACAGCCACGCCCACCCGGTGCCGCGGGCGGTGCTCGACGTGCTCACCGACCTCGCCTCCCGGATCGCGCCGCCCGGGGTCCTGCTGGAGCGGGACGAGAACTTCCCCGAACCGGCCGAACTGGAGCGGGAACTGAACGAGATCCGGGCCGCGGTCGACAAGGGCGGCCGGGCCCACGTGCCGGGAGCGGCGGCGCCGCGACCGGACGCGGTGGAGCCCGCCGGGACCCCGGCCCGGGAGCGGGTGGCGCTGGCGCAGACCGCGCTGCTGTCCGCGCTCGTCGCCGGAACTCCCGTACCGGAGGGCTTCGACCGGGCCCGGCTCGGGGTGCAGGCGCGGGCGCTCGCCGGGAAGCGGGCGGACGTGGTGGCGAAGGTGGCGCCCGAACTGCCCGTGATCCTGGGCCCCGGGTACCGCCCCGCGTTCCTCGCCTACGCCCAGCGCACCCCGATGACCAGCGGCTACCGGCGGGACGCGCTCGACTTCGCCGGGCGACTCCTGGACGGGGAGGGGGCGTTGGACGTCCGTGCGCGGCGGGAGCTGCGGGCGTGGTGGCTGGAGCGCTCCGGCCCGGCCCCGCGCCCGCGCTCGCGCCTGGCGCGGATACGCCGGACGGTGAGCCTCCGCTGAACGACGGGACCGACGGGACCGACAGGCTCGACGGACGGGCCCGACGGTGCGCTCAGCCGCCCCGGAACCCGACCGAACCAAGTGGAACGTCACATACCCGCATCGCTCCGTCCGGATTGTGAACAACCCATGGCGTTCCCTTGAGCCCTTGGCATAGAAACACGGCATGTTCTGGGTTGTTCTCCTCCTGCTGGCCTGGGCCGTCGCCGGCGCCGCGTGCATCCGGCTGTGCCTGGCCGCCGTGGCCGCGGCGACCGCGGACGTGAACGCGGGCCGCGCACACGACCTGACGCTGTACGAGGCCGCGTTCCTCTCCGGCGGCCCCCGCCGGGTCGCCGATCTGACGCTGGTCTCGATGGCCCGTCAGCGCAGGCTGCTGCTGGCCCGCACGGGCTGGGCGACGGTCGTCGACCCGCGCGGCCGGGACGACATGGAGCGGTCCGTCATAGGCGCGATCGGGCCCGAGGGGCAGTCCCGGATAGAGCCGGTGCGGGACGCCGCGGCCGGCGCCGAGGCGGTGGGCAGCCTCGCCGAGCGGCTCGTCCGTGCGGGCCTCGCCGTGCCCGCCGGGGCGCGGTCCGGCATCGCGGCCGCGGTGCGCCAGGTGCGACTCGCCGCGGTGGTGGTCCTGGCGCTGGGCGCGATCGCCCTGTTCATGCCGGGCGAGGCCGACATGCCCCGGCAGTTGGTCGCCCTCTGGTTCGGGCTGCCGCTCACCCTCAGCCTGGCCTGTCTGGCCATCGCGCGCGTCGAGGTCCACCCCTACTCGCGCTGGGCCTCCCCGGCCGGCCAGCGCCTGCTGGGCGCCCTGGCCCGGCGCACCCCCGGCGGGGACGAGGGCACGTACCTCACCACGGTCGCCGTGCGCGGTGTCCACGCGGTCGCCGAACCCGATCTGCGGGCCGCCTTCGAGCGGCGCGAGCCCCTCTGGCGCGACTGAGTTCCCGGGGCGCACCGGGGGAATCCACCCCGACACCCGCCGGACGGTGCTTGCCTTCACCCCCGGCCGAACGAAACATCCCTTTTGTTGCGTCCGTGCACCGAAGGGATACGCGATGAGAGCCCCCGTCCTGTACTCGGCCGCAGGGTCGCTGCTCCTGACAGCCCTCTCGGGTGCCCCCGCGGCCCCCGCCGACGGCAGCCGGGCCGTGCCGGGCCTCGCCGAACTGCGCGGCACCGCGGTGGCCGCGGCCCGCGCGAGGACGGCCGGCATCACCTTCGGCTCCTGCTCCACCGAGCAGGACATGCCGGGCAGCCTCCAGTGCGGCACGGTGAAGGTGCCGCTCGACTACGCCCGGCCCCGAGGCGAGCAGATCGAACTGACGGTCAGCCGGGTGCGGGCCACCCACAAGGACCCGCACAACAGCAAGCACCGGGTGCCCCGGCAGGGCGCCCTGGTCTTCAACCCCGGCGGCCCCGGCGCCTCGGGCCTGTACTTCCCGCTGATCGGCCTGATGCCCGAGTGGAAGCGGATCGGGGCGGCCTACGACCTCGTCGGCTACGACCCGCGCGGGGTGGGCCGCAGCGCCCCCCTGTCCTGCACGGACCCCAAGCGCTTCTTCAAGGGCCCCGCGCAGGCGCCCACCCACCCCTCGGAGTCGTACAAGCGCGAGCGCATCGCGCAGGCCAAGGCGTACGCGCGCGGCTGCGCCCAGCGCTCCGGCAGCGCCCTGCGGCACTACCACTCCCTCAACAACGCCCGTGACCTGGACGTCCTGCGGGCCGCGCTCGGCGAACCGAAGCTGACCTTCATGGGCGCCTCCTACGGCACCTACTTCGGCGCCCTGTACGCGACGCTGTTCCCCTCGCACGTACGGCGCATGGTGTTCGACGCGGCCGTCAACCCGGACCCGGAGCAGGTCTGGTACCGCAACAACCTGGCCCAGTCCGCCGCGTTCGAGGGCCGCTGGGCGGACCTGCGGGAGTGGATCGCCGAGCACCACGCGGTGTACGGGCTGGGCGACACCCCGGCGAAGGTGCTGCGCAGTTACGAGCGGGCGCGGGCCCGGCTCGCCGAGGAACCGGCGGGCGGGAAGGTCGGACCCGGCCAGCTCCAGGGGGCGTTCCTCCAGGCCGGGTACTACGACGACTACTGGCCGCACCGGGCGGAGGCGCTGTCGGCGTATCTGAAGGGCGACCCGCAGCCGCTGATCGACATCGCGGCGCCGGTGACGGAGGCGGCCGTCGAGGCGGAGAACAGCAAGGCGGTCTACACGGCCGTCGAGTGCAACGACGCGCCCTGGCCCACTGAGTGGCGGGTGTGGGACCGGGACAACACCCGGCTCGCCCGGGTGGCGCCGTTCGAGACCTGGGACAACGTGTGGGCGAACCTGCCCTGCGCGTACTGGTCCGGCCCCCGGCAGCAGCCGGTCGACGTCCGGACCGGGCCCGGTGAGCTGCCGCCGACGCTGATCCTGGCGGCCGAGCGGGACGCGGCCGCGCCCTACCAGGGGGCGCTGGAGCTGCACCGGCGGCTGTGGGACTCGGTGCTGGTGACCGAACGGGACACGGGCACCCACGGGATCGCGGGCGGCTCGAACGCGTGCGTGAACGCCCGGGTCGACGCCTACCTGCTGGAGGGCCGGCTGCCGGCGCGGCGCGCCGCGTGCGCGCCGCGTCCGGAGCCGAGCCCGGCGGCCGACTGAGGCCGACCGCCGGGCCGGGTCCGTCTAGGGCGTGTTTCGAAAGTACCGTCGTCCGCCCGAAGGGCGGGCCCTGCGGCGTCTGGTGCGTGCGAACGCAAGGCGCCGGAGCGCCCTAATAG
>NZ_JBEZNL010000030.1:0-93138 GCF_040653275.1 Streptomyces sp. NPDC048002
ACCCCCCAACAGCCCCCCACTCCACCCGGAACAACCCATCCCGACGCCCCGCCAACACCCCCAACCCCGCCACATCAACCGACCGCAACACCAACGACCCCACCACCGCCACCGGAACACCCACAGCATCAGCAACCAACACCGACACCGCATCCCCACCCACCGGCACCAACCGCACCCGCACCGCCGACGCACCCACCGCCGCCAACGACACACCACCCCACACAAACGGCAACCGCACCCCACCACCCACCGGCAACACCGCATGCAACGCACCATCCAACAAAGCCGGATGCACCCCAAACCCACCCACATCACCCCCCACCGACTCCCCCAACACCACCTCCGCAAAAACCTCAACACCCCGCCGCCACACACCCCGCAAACCCCGAAACACACCCCCATACCCATAACCAGCCGCGTGCAGGAGCTCGTATCGGTCGGAGATGTCCACCGGTTCGGCACCGACGGGCGGCCAGATCGTCAAGTCCTCATCCGGGAGGGACGGTTCGTCGGCGCTGAGACGGCCTTCCGCATGGACGACCCACGCCTCGTCGAGTTCGCCTCCCTCGGTCCGGGAATGGACGGTGACCGGCCTCTGCCCGTCCGCCTCCGCTCCCCCGACGACGACCTGGAGGTTGACGGCACCCTGTTCGGGCAAGGCCAGCGGTGTCTGCAGGGTGAGTTCGACCAGATGGCCGCAGCCGACCTCGTCCCCCGCGCGAATCGCCAGCTCCACGAACCCGGTCCCCGGAAAGAGAACAGTCCCGGCGACGGCATGGCCGGCGAGCCAAGGATGGGTGCGCAGGGACAGCCGCCCGGTCAGAACGGCTCCGTCCCCCGTAGCGAGGCTTACCGCCGCGCCGAGCAGCGGATGGTCGGCGGCTGCCAGCCCCGCGCCGCTGACGTCGCCCGTGGCCGAGTTGGACTCCAGCCAGTACCGGTCACGTTGGAAGGCGTAGGTCGGCAGATCGACCCGCTCCACGGCACGCCCCGCGAAGACGGCGGCCCAGTCGATGTCGACACCCCGCACCCACAGTTCAGCGGCACCGGCGATCAGCCGGGCGTTCTCGTCCTCGTCCCGACGCAGGCTCCCCACAACGGTGACCGACGTCTCGGCCGCCTCCGCGATGGCCTGCACCGCAGTCGTCAACACCGGATGCGCGGACACTTCGATCAACCGTGAGTGCCCCTGAACCAGCACCTTCTCGACCGCGTCGGTGAACTGCACCGGCCGACGCAGACCCTCGTACCAGTAGGTCGCGTCCATCGTCGACGTGTCCAGGGCCTCACCGGTCACCGTCGAGATCAACGGAATACGCGCCCCATGCGGCCGCACAGGGGCAAGGGCCTCCAGGAGACGCTCTCGGATGTCCTCCACCTGCGCGGAGTGCGACGCGTAGTCCACCGGGACCCTGCGCGCCCGGACGCCGGCCGCCTCGGCCACCGCCGCGATCTCGTCCAACGCCTGCGGGTCACCGGCCACGACAGTCGCATCCGGACCGTTGAACACGGCGACCGACACCCGATCCCCGTACGTCTCAACCCACTCAGAGACCCGCTCCGGACCGGACGCCAGCGACAACATGCCACCACGACCGGCGAGTTCGTCCCGAACGGCTGCCGACCGCAGCGCCACCACCCGCGCCGCGTCCTCCAACGACAGCGCACCCACCACCGCCGCAGCCGCAATCTCACCCTGCGAATGACCGATCACCGCCGCCGGCACCACCCCGAGCGACTCCCACACCGCAGCCAGCGACACCATCACCGCCCACAACACCGGCTGCACCACATCAACCCGCTCCAGCCAGGCGTCGTCGTCATCCCGCAGTACGTCGGTCAACGACCAGTCCACGAAGGACCCGAGCGCCGCCTCACACTCACCGATCCGCGCCGCGAACACCGGCGAGGACTCCAACAACCCCCGCCCCATCCCCAGCCACTGCGACCCCTGCCCCGGAAACACCAACACCGGAGCACCAGAGGCCCCCGACGCCACGCCCGAAGCAACCTGAGCCGAAGCGCCACCCGAAGCCAACGCCCCAAGCCCAGCGACCAGTTCAGCGCGCTCCCGCCCCCACACCACCGCCCGATGCTCGAACACCGAGCGTGAGGACCACAGCCCCCAACCCACATCCACGGGCGCACCCGTGACGCCCGCGAGCCGCCCGGCCTGCTCCGCCAACGCCTCCGCCGAACGACCCGACACCAACCACGGCACCACGGGCGACCCGGACAAACCTCCGGACGCACCGGGCATCGCCGGCGCCGTCCCGGAGTCGGAAGCCTCCTCCAGGATCACGTGGGCGTTCGTCCCGGAGATGCCGAAGGAGGAGACAGCCGCGCGACGGGGTCGGTCGTGGGACGTCCACGGCCGGTCCTCCGTGAGCAGGCGGACGTCTCCCGCGGACCAGTCGACGTGAGGCGTGGGCTCGTCGACATGCAGGGTGCGCGGCAGCACGCCTGCCCGCATCGCCATCACCATCTTGATGACACCAGCGACACCCGCCGCCGCCTGCGTATGCCCGACGTTCGACTTCACCGACCCCAACCACAAGGGCCGTTCGGCATCCCGCCCCTGCCCGTACGTCGCCAGAAGCGCCTCGGCCTCGATCGGGTCACCCAGAGTCGTCCCCGTGCCGTGTGCCTCCATGGCATCCACGTCCGGCGGGGTGAGGTCGGCGTTGGCGAGGGCGGCGCGGATGACGCGCTGCTGCGACGGGCCGTTCGGTGCGGAGAGGCCGTTCGAGGCGCCGTCCTGATTGATCGCGGACCCTCGGACGAGGGCCAGCACCCGGTGCCCGTTGCGGCGTGCGTCGGACAGCCGCTCCACCACCAGGACCCCGACACCCTCCGCCCACCCGGTACCGTCCGCCGCCGCCGCGAACGGCTTGCACCGACCGTCCGCGGCAAGCCCCCGCTGACGGCTGAACTCCACGAACATGCCAGGAGTGGGCATGACGGTGACGCCGCCCGCGAGCGCGAGATCGCACTCACCGTTGCGCAACGACTGCACCGCCAGATGCAGCGCGACCAACGACGACGAACACGCCGTGTCCACCGTGACCGCCGGCCCCTCCAGACCGAACGAGTACGACAACCGACCCGAGACCACACTCGCCGCATTACCGGTCAGGGTGAATCCCTCTACGGGTTCGGCCGCCTCGTGGAGGCGGTCGCCGTAGTCCTGGGACATGGCACCCGCGAAGACGCCGGTGAGGCTGGAGCGCAGGGAGCCGGGGGCGATTCCGGCACGTTCGACGGCTTCCCAGGAGGCTTCGAGGAGGAGCCGCTGCTGCGGGTCCATGGCCAGGGCCTCGCGCGGCGAGATACCGAAGAAGTCGGCGTCGAAATCGCCGACGTCCCGCAGGAAGCCGCCCGCGCGGGTGTAGCTGGTGCCGTGGTGGGCGGGGTCGGGGTCGTAGAGAGCGTCCAGATCCCAGCCACGGTCGGCCGGGAAGTCCCCGACCGCGTCGCCACCCTCATCGACCACCCGCCACAGGTCCTCGGGGGACGCGACCCCGCCGGGGTAACGGCAGGCCATGCCCACGATCGCGATGGGTTCGCCGACATGGGTGGTGGGGGTGGGGATGGAGGTGCGGTGGGACGGGGCTGCACCGAGGAGTTCGGCGCGGAGGTGGTCGGCGAGCACCGCCGGGGTGGGGTGGTCGAAGAGGAGTCCCGCGGGCAGGCGAAGACCGGTGGTGGCGGTGAGTCGGTCGCGGAGTTCGACGGAGGAGAGGGAGTCGAAGCCCAGGTCTTTGAAGGTCCAGGAGACGTCGATGGCGTCGTCGTCGGTGGTGGAGTGGCCGAGTACCAGCGCGATGTCCTCCCTGACCTGGTCGAGGACGGCGCGCGTCTGCTCGGCGACGCTGGTGAGCCCGCTGAGACGGCGCCGCCAGCCGGTGGTGTCCGTACCGCTCTCGGCCGGCGCATCCGCCGTCGGCTCCGGCCCGGTGCCGGCGTCGACGCCACCGCCACCGTCACCATCGCCATCGCCCCCACCAACCCCCGCCACGGAGGCCGCTGCCACCCCCGTCCCCGTCCCCGTCTCGCTCAACCAGTACCGCTTCCGTTGGAAGGCGTACGTCGGCAGCGGGACGCGGCGTGCGGTGGGACCGCCCGTGAAGGCGGGGAGGGCCGGGGCGGCGCCCCGGACGTACAGGCCGGCCACGGCTCGCAGCAGGGTCTGTGGCTCGGGGCGCCCGCGGCGCAGTGCGCTGAGGAAGGCCACGTCGGTGGGGCGGGTGTCCTCGGGGCGGGCGGCGAGGCATTCCCGTGCCATGGCGGCGAGGGTGCCGTCGGGGCCGAGTTCGAGGAACGTGGTGACGCCCTGGTCGAGCAGCCAGTCGACGCCGTCGGCGAACCGGACGGTGTGGCGGACGTGGCGTACCCAGTGGTCCGGGTCGCTGAGTTCCTCGGTGGTGGCGGGGCGGCCGGTGAGGTTGGAGACGACCGGGATGGCGGGCGGGTGGTAGGTGAGGCCGCGTGCGACGGCTCGGAAGTCGTCGAGCATGCCGTCCATGTGGGCGGAGTGGAAGGCGTGGCTGACGCGCAGGGCGTGGATCTTGCGGCCGCGTTCGGTCCAGGTGGCGGCGTAGGCGGTGACGGTGTCGGCGTCGCCGGAGATGACGCAGGAGCCGGGGCTGTTGACGGCCGCGATCGTGATGTGACCGTCCAGTCCGGCGAGTTCGGGGGTGACCTCGGCCTCGGTGGCCTGGAGGGCGACCATGGCGCCGCCGCCGGGCCGGCTCTGCATGAGGCGACCGCGCGCGGTGACGAGGGCGCAGGCGTCGGGGAGCGTGAGGACGCCGGCGATGTGGGCGGCGGCGATCTCGCCGACGGAGTGGCCGAGTGCGTAATCGGCCGTGACACCGAGGGATTCCGTGAGGCGGTAGAGGGCGACTTCCAGGGCGAACAGGGCGGTCTGGGTGAGTGCGGTGCGGTCCAGGCGGGCGGCGTTCTCGGGGGTGGGTGGGGCGGTGAGCAGCAGGTCGCGTACGTCCGGGTCGAGGTGGTCGCAGACGGCGTCCAGCGCTTCGGTGAAGGTGGGGTGGGTGGTGTACAACTCCCTTCCCATGGCGATGCGTTGGCTGCCCTGGCCGGAGAAGAGGACGGCGGTGGTGCCGTCGGTGGCGGTGCCTTGGACCAGGTCCGGGGAGGTGCGGCCTGCGGCGAGGGCGGCCAGTGCCGCGGCGCCCCGGTCCAGGTCGGCGGCGAGGACGACGGCGCGGTGGGTGAAGGCGGTGCGGGTGGTGGCCAGCGAGTGGCCGAGGTCGGCGGGGGTGTGCTCGGGGTGGGTGTCGAGGTGTTCGCGGAGCTTGCGGGCCTGGGCGCGCAGGGCGGTGGCGGTACGCGCGGAGAGGGTCCAACCGTGCAGGGGCGGCGGGCCGGTGGGCGTGGTCGTGTCGGTGCCAGGGGATTCCTGGCCGCCCATGACGGCTTCGGCGGTCCGGGGTGGTGCCTCGGTGAGGACGACGTGGCAGTTGGTGCCGCCCATGCCGAAGGAGCTGACTCCTGCGAGGAGTTGGCGGTCGGGTTCGGGCCAGTCGCTGAGCGTGGTGTGGACGCGCAGGCCCAGTTCTTCGAGGGGGATGTCGGGGTGGGCCTGTTCGTAGTTGAGGCTGGGGGGCAGTTGGCGGTGGCGCAGGGCGAGGACGGTCTTGAGGAGTCCGGCGATGCCAGCGGCGCCTTCGAGGTGTCCGATGTTCGTCTTGACGGAGCCGACGGCGACCGACCGGCCCGCGTGGCGGGCGGCGGTACCGACGGCGGCGCCGAGCGCGGCGGCCTCCACGGGGTCGCCGCGGCGGGTGCCGGTGCCGTGCAGTTCGACGTACTGGACGTGGGTGGGGTCGATGCCGGCGCGGTCGTAGGCCCGGGTGAGGACGCGCTGCTGGCCCTCGGGGGTGGGGACGGTGAGGCTCTCGCCGCCGCCGTCGTTGCCGGTGGCGCTGCCCGCGATGACACAGTGGACGTCGTCGCCGTCGGCGAGGGCGCGGGCGAGGGGTTTGAGGACGACGAGTCCGGCGCCTTCGCCGCGTACGTAACCGTTGGCGCGGGAGTCGAAGGTGTAGCAGCGGCCGTCGGGTGAGAGGGCGCCGAACTTGGCGGTGCTGAGGGTGCTTTCGGGGGCGAGGTTGAGGTTGACGCCGCCGGCCAGGGCGAGGTCGCTCTCACCGCTGCGGAGGCTTTCGCAGGCGAGGTGGACGGCGACGAGGGAGGAGGACTGTCCGGTGTCGACGGTCATGCTGGGTCCGCTGAGGCGGAGCGTGTAGGACACTCGGTTGGCGATGATGCTGCGGTGCAGGCCGGTGACGCTGTGGGTGCCGATGGCGGGGGCGCCCCGGCGGTGCAGGAGGGTGGCGTAGTCGTCCCAGATGGCGCCGACGAAGACGCCGGTGCTGTGCTCGCCGAGGGTGTGGGGGAGGATTCCGGCGTCCTCCAGGCTCTCCCAGCCGAGTTCCAGCATGAGGCGTTGCTGGGGGTCCATGGCGGTGGCCTCACGGGGTGCGATGCCGAAGAAGGCGGGGTCGAAACGGTCGACGTGGTCGAGGTAGCCGCCGCGCCGGGTGTCGGGCGTTCCCTCGGCGGTGGGGTCGGGGGCGAAGTGGGCCTCGGTTTGGCGGCGTTGGGGCGGGGTGGTGGTGACGGCCTCGCGGCCTTGGCGCAGCAGCTCCCAGAAGGCGGCGGGATCGGGGGCGCCGGGGAGGCGGCAGGCGAGGCCGATCACGGCGATCGGCTCGGGGTGCGTCGCGTGCGCGTCCGCGGGGTGGGTGCGGCCGACAGAGCTTCCCGTTTTCGCCACCAGGTCTCCCATTGACGCTCGGCTCCTGTGGAGCACAACCGAGTTGCGGATCGTTCGGGGGCCGGGGTCGGGGTGAGGGGGTGGGTGTGGGGTATCGGGAGGCGGAGCGCGTCCGGGGCGGCCGGGGCGGGGAGCCCTGTTCCGGCCACCTCGGACGGTTTCCGCGTCTTCTTCGCCGTGTTGCCACCTGCGGTGGTGCGTGGTCCGGCGTGTGCGTCACCCTGTGCTCCGGCCAAGATGTCGCCAACCCTAGGAAGACGGGCGGGGCGACCCAACCCCTGATCTGTCCGGGCCGGTCGGGCAACGGGGTGGGGGGTCATGAATAGGGGTGGGGCGCGTAGGGGTGTCGCGGCTCGCGGCGCGGCTGTGACACTGCTGCGGTCCGTCCGGCGGCGAGCGGTGCGGCAAGGGGGCGAAGTCCGTGTCCGACGAGGTGGGGCGAGGGGACGAGGTCCATGTCCGACGAGGTGGGGCGAGGAGGCAAGTCCGTGTCCGACGAGGTGACGCGCAAGGCTCTGGCCGTGGCGCACTGCGAGCGCGTCAACGCCGGTGATGTGGAGGGGTTGTTGGCTCTCTACTCGCCGGGCGTACGGTTCGAGGATCCGGTGGGTTCCGGTGAGCGCCTCGGTCATGGCGCGCTGCGTTCGCACATCGCGGGTGCGGTGGCCGCGGGGGTCCATGACGCGTACGGGGAGCCGGTCGCGGCGCCCGACGGGCGGCATGCCGCGGTCCCGGTCACCTCGACGATGGATTTCCTGCCGAACGGGCCGTTGATGGTGCGCCACGGGCTGCTGGAGCGTCCCGAGGATCCGGAGAAGGCGCGTCTGGAGTTCACCTGCATGCTGGTCATCGAGGTCGGCGCGAGTGGGCTGATCGAGGACATGCGGGCCTATTGGGGCAGGTCGGATGTTCGCTTCGTGGACTGATACCGGGACCGTGAAGGAGGGGCGCCCGCTGTGGTGGACGAGGTGAGGCGCAAGGCGGTGGCGCTGGAGTACTGCCGGCTGCTCAACGCCGGTGATCTGGAGGGTGTCCTGGCACTGTTCGCCCCCGATGTGCGGTTCGAGGATCCGGTGGGGTCGCCCGCGCTGGTGGGGCGTGAGGCGGTGGGCCGGCATCTGGCGGCCGCGGTCGCGGCGGGCATCGAGGAGACGCCGGGCGTGCTGACGGCGGCACTGGACGGGGAGAGCGTGACGCTCGCGGTCACCGGGACCATGGCGGTGCCGGGTGCGGCGGACGGGAGTCGGGTGGCGTTCCGGCTGGTCAGTGTGATGCGGGTGACCGAGGAGGGCCTGATCCGGGAGGCCCGGGTCATCGCGGGGCGTTCCGATGTCACCCCGGTCGGCTGAACCCCCGGCCGCTCGGCGCAGCGCCTGCTCCTCAGCGCAGGAGTGCGCGCTCCTCCGGGGTGAGCGGGGGTTCGGTGAGGGGAGGCTGGGCGGGGCCGGTGCGCAGGGCGTTGAGCACGGCGGGTGACTGGAGGCTGGTGACGGGGGCGGCGAGGGTGGTGACGCCGGCGCAGGCGGCGCTGACGACCGGGTCGGAGAGGCCGACCGTGCCGACGCGTTCGGAGAAGTCCTGGCGGGTGTGGAGTTCCTCGGAGAGCCGCGGGTCCTTCGCCTCGACGCGGCAGCCGGGGTAGAACACGTCCTGGGAGGCCGCGAGGATCCAGGGGTCGTCGATGGCGTCCGCGATCCGCCGCAGGACCGTCCGCGCGAAGTCGGGGGTGCCGCGGTCGCGGCGCAGCGCGCGGTCGAGGACGGCGACGGCGCGGGCGGCGGAGCTCATGCCGTGGCCGTAGACGGGGTTGAAGGCGGCGAGGGCGTCGCCGAGGACGAGGAGGTTGTCGGGCCAGCGGTCGAGTCGGTCGTAGTGGACGCGGCGGTTGGCGGTGCTGCGGGAGCCGCGGACCGGTCCGAGGGGCTCGGCGGTGGCGAGCACCTCGCCGACCAGGGGGTGGCGCAGTCCTTCGGCGAACGCGGTGAAACCGGCCTCGTCGGTGGGTGGTTCGTCGCCGCGGGTGCCGGAGAGGGTGACGATCCACTGACCGTCCTCGACGGGCAGGATCAGTCCGCTGCGGCCGGGTACTCCGGCGCGGTAGTCGGCGTAGACGCTGACCATGGGGAAGCGGGCGGCGGCGCGTCGGGGGGCGCGGTGGACGCGGGTGGAGTAGGTGATCCCGGAGTCGACGATGTCCTCTTCCGGTTCGGGGATGCCGAGTGGGGTGATCCACTGGCGGAGCCGGGAGCCGCGTCCGCCGGCGTCCACGACGATCTCGGCGTCGAGTTCGGAGCTCTCGCCGGTGTCGAGGTCGCGGACGGTGAGGCCGTCGAGGCGGGCTTCGGTGCCGCGCAGTGCCTGGACCTCGGTGCGGGCCCGTACGGTGACGTCCGGGTCGGCGCGGACCTGGTCGCGGACCGTCCAGTCCAGCAGGGGGCGGCTGACGGCGATGAGGAACTGCGTCTCGGGGAACCGGCGTTGCCAGCCGTACGGGGACAGGTTGACGAGGTCGGACTGGACGCCGATGCGGTGGGCGCCGGCGGCGCGCAGCCGGTCGACGGTGCCGGGCAGCAGGGAGTCGACGATGCGTGCGCCGCCGGACCAGAGCAGGTGGGCGTGGCGGGCCTGGGGTACGCCCTTGCGGAGTGCGGGGCCGTCGGGGAGTTCGTCGCGGTCGATGACGGTGACCCGGTCGAAGTGCCTGCGCAGGGCCCGTGCCGTGAGCATTCCGGCGAGGCCGCCGCCGATCACGGCGGCGTGGCTGGGGGTCGTCGACACGGGTGCGTTCCTTCCGTCGGCACCTGGACCTGACCTCGCAATGTAGGGAGCCGACGGCGGGCGGACCAACCCCTAAGTTCGCTGGTCGCTCCCCAGGGGCCGGGGCTGCGCGGATGCGGGTGGTGCGGCGTCAACCCCTATGCGGGGCAACAGGGGTGGGTCGTTCCGGAGCCGCCGAGCGGAGGCCCGGGAAGTCATGGTCCGGCAAAGTTCCGGCAAGAATTCGGCCCTTGAACTGTCGTAGGCTGTCGGCTCGGACAGCACTCGACGACGGTCCGGCGGGGCGAGGACGACGCGGCACGGGCGCTTGGAAATCAGCTCATCCAGTGCTTGAGGACAGAGGACTACCGTCACGACACCGGTATCGGCTGCCCGGCGGGCGGCCCTGCCGCGGCGGTGACGTGTCGTCCCCCGGTGCCACGACGCGTACCCGCTGCCGCGGGGGCGCCGTCCCGGCGCGGTCGGACCAGCGTGAAGGGCACACGTGGAGGGCACAGCGGATGGAAGACGCCGGCTTATTCCATGACGTCGCGTTGAGGGGGGACCAGGGCGGGTGGCACTGATTCAGCGGGAGACCCAGCTCGGTCGGCTCCGTTCGGCCTTCGACCACTGCGACGACCGGCACGGCGGACAGGTCTGTCTGATCACGGGCGGGATCGGGAGCGGCAAGACGGCGCTGCTGGAGGTCTTCGCTCGGGAGGTCACCGGGCGTTCGGCGCGTCTGCTGCGTGCCGTCGGCTCACGTGCCGAACGCGACCTCCAGTTCGCCGTCGTGGACCAGCTCATCGACAGTTCGGGCCTGGGGCGCGCCTCGATGCGCCAGGTCGCCACCGCCGTACGTCATCTGGCCCGCACCCCGCCCCCTCCGCTGCCCGTGGTAGGGGGTGCCGAGGCGGCCGCCGAGCGGAGTGCGCCGTTCCCGGGGCCGGCCACGACGGAGCGGCCGTTGCCGTCGACCGTGCACGGGACGCTGGCCGCCCTGCTCGATCTGGCGGGTCCGGCACCGCTGGTGATCACCGTCGACGATGTGCACCACGCCGACCACAGCTCGTTGCAGTGCCTGCTGTACGCGGTGCGCAGGCTGCGGCACAAGCGGATCATGGTGGTGCTCACCGAGTCCGCGGCGTTGCGTGCCTCGCATCCTCATTTCCGGGCCGAGTTGATGAGCCGGCCGTACTTCTCCCGGATCGATCTGGCCCCGCTGACCGATGAGGCGCTCGGTCTGCTCGCCGAGACCCATCCGGTGCCCGCCACCCGTGCCCGGATCGCCCGCAGGGCGCCCGCGCTGACCGGTGGCAGCCCGCTGCTGATGCGGGCGTTGCTGGAGGATCCCGCCGCGGCCGGCACCGTCCCGCGGCCCGCGACGCCGTTACGGGGCCCGGCCGGGGCCGATCCCGCCGTGGGTGCCGGCGACGGACCGCTCGCCCAGGCCGTGCTGCGTTCCCTGTACCGGCATGAGCCCGAAGTCCGTTCCGCAGCACGGGTCTTGGCGGTGCTGGGGCGTCCCGCGCCGCTGCCCGTACTGGCCCGGTTACTGGCGCTCACCCCCGATCTGACCGCGCAGGCGGTGCAGTTGCTGGCTCAGTCGGGTCTGGTGGACGGCGACCGGATCCGGCGCCCGCTGGCGACCGCGGTGCTGGCGGACCTGTCGGCGGAGGAGCGGCGTCGGCTGCACCGGCGGGCGGCGGAGGTGCTGCACGAGTTCGGTGCCGAGCCGGAGGTGATCGCCCGTCATCTGATCGGCGCCGAGTGGGCCGAGCCGGAGTGGGCGGAGCCGGCCCTGCACCGGGCGGCCGAGCAGGCCCTGGCCGCGGGGCGGCCCGACATCACGTGCGCGTGTCTGTTGCTGGCCCGGCGGGGCGCGCCGGGCACCGGGTGGACGGCGGCCGACGGTCTGCTGCTGCGTTCCCGCTGGCAGCTCAACCCGCTGTCCGTCACGGCGGACCTGGAGGCGCTCGCGGCGGCGGACCGGCCGACGACGGCCGCGCTGGCCGGCGTACCGGCGCTGCTGTGGCAGGGCCGGGGTGACACGGCCCGGTCGATCCTCACGGCCGTCGCCGGTCTGGGCGACTCCTCGCCCAGGGCGCGCGCCCTGCTGGCCGGGTCGCGGCTGCTGCTGTCGCTGGTCCGCCCCGACCACTGCCCTCGGGCGCGCGCCGAGGCCCGCGGCGTCACGGAGTCCGGAACCGCGGCCTCGGTCGGCGGCCGGCATCTGGACGCGCTGCTGCTGCTCGCCGACACGCTGACGCCCGAACGGCAGGCGGGGGACGCGGCGGCGGTCGCGGAGTTGATGATCCAGCGTCATCTCGCCGACGACGGTGCGCTCGGACTGCTGGCGGTCCTGCTGCTGGTGATGGTGTACTCGGGCCGCTCCGAGCTGGTGTGCGAGTGGACGCGGATGCTGCTGGCCCGGCCGGCGGTGGAGTACGCGCCGGGCTGGAAGGCGGTGCTGCACGCGATCCGTGCGGAGGCGGCGCTGCGGCTGGGTTCGCTGGAGGAGGCGGAGGAGCAGGGGCGGGCCGCGCTCACCGTGATCAGTCCGCAGGCCTGGGGGGTGGCGGTGGCGGGGCCGCTGGGCACCCTGGTGGCGGCGGCGACCGAGGCGGGCCGGTTCGAGGACGCCGAGCGCTGGCTGGCCGGGCCGGTGCCCGCGGAGTCGTTCCGTACGCCGCTGGGGCTGCACTACCTGGCGGCGCGGGCCCGCTACGAGCTGGCGATCGGGTGGCGCCGGGCGGCGGCCGACGATCTGCGCTGGGTGCGCCGGGAGGTGACGGCCTGGCGGATGGACAGCGCGGCCCTGGTGCCGTGGCGGCTGGACCTGGCGCGGGTGCAGCTCGCGCTCGGGCAGCGGCGGGAGGCGGTACGGCTGCTGGAGGAGCAGTTGGATCCCGTGCGCTCGGTGGACGACCGCACCCGGGGCGCGGCGCTGCGCCTGCTCGCCGGTCTGCTGCCGGAGCAGGGCCGTCAGCTGCTGGCGCGGGCGGTGAAGGTGCTGGAGGCGAGTGGGGACCGCCGGGAGCTGGCCCGTGCGCTGTCCGACCGGGCGCGGCTGCTGCGGCAGGGCCCTACCGGGGACGAGGCGCCGCGGATCCTGCACCGGCGGGGCCACACCCGGGCGCCCTCCGAAGGGGGGCCGTACCCGGTCGAGCCCCGGGCGGGAGGGCCGGACCGCTCCGGACCGCAGGGCCGCTCCGGGACGCAGGACCGCTCCAAGGGTTCCGATCGCGCTGAACGTCCTGACCGGGCGGAGCCGCGCGGCGGTCTGAGCGAGGCCGAGAGCAGGGTCGCCGCGCTGGCCGCGCAGGGGCACACCAACCGGCAGATCTCCAGCAAACTGTTCATCACGGTGAGCACCGTGGAGCAGCATCTGACGCGGATCTACCGGAAGTTGGACGTCAAGCAGCGCGCTGATCTGGCGACCCGGCTGGCCTCGGCGGGCGCGGCCGGCCCGTGAACCGGCCGCTCTTGCGGGGCCCCGCGTTTGCGGGGGCGTCAGGGTGAGGCGGACGCGGCGGTGGAGCGGAAGGCGTCGACGCTCTCCTTGACCGCCGCGGTCACCTCCGCGGGCCGTCCGTTGAGGTAGAAGTGGCCCCCGGGGAAGGACCGGAAGCGGAAGGTCCCGCTCGTGAGCTGCTCCCAGGCGCGGGCGTCGTCCAGGCTCACCCGGGAGTCGGACTCGCCGGCGAGGACGGTGACCGGCGCGGTGAGCGGCGCGGGGTCGGGGATCTCCCGGTACGTCTCGACGGCCCGGTAGTCGGCGCGCAGCGCGGGCAGCACCATCCGCAGCAGTTCCTCGTCGTCCAGGATGCCCTGTTCGGTGCCGCTCAGTTCGCGGATCTCGGCGATGATGCCGTCGTCGTCGCGCAGGTGGACGGTCTCCTCGCGGAAGCGGTGCGGGGCGCGCCGCCCGGAGGCGATGACGCCCAGCAGTTCGCCGCCGCCGGTGGCCTCCAGCCGGCGGGCGATCTCGTAGGCGAGGACGGCGCCCATGCTGTGTCCGAACAGGACGACGGGTCCGGCCGGCTCCGAGACGAGCGCCCGGTACACCTGTTCGGCGAGGTCCCGCAGGTCGCTCACCGGGGTCTCCCGGTGCCGGTCCAGCCGGCCCGGGTACTGCACGCAGAGCACGTCCAGTTCCGGCGCGAGCGCGCGGGACAGGGGAAGGAAGTAGGGGGCGGAGCCCCCCGCGTGCGGCAGGGCGAGCAGCTTGACGGCGCCGGGCGTGGACGGTGTGTACCGGCGGAACCATGTGTCGTACGGACCGGGTGCCGACATGACGGGCGGTACCTCCAGCGATCGGGGTGGCGGGCCACGCGGGCGGAACGTCCGCCGACGGCCCACCCTACGAGCCGGGACGGGGACGGCAGAAGCCCTTACGACCCCTACTCCGCCCCGCCCGGCCGGGCGTCGCCGCGGTGGGGTCAGTCGTCCAGCGCGTCCATGACGTCCGCGAGGTCGACGAACTTGAAGCCGGTGGCGGTGCGGTCGTCGGACTGCGGGGTCTCGGCGCCGTCCTGCACGACCAGCAGTCCGTCGGGGTAGCGGCGGCCCAGGGACTGGTTGAGGACGGCCGCTCCGTCGCACTCCTCGGAGCCGTCGAGGGTCGCGGAGGCGGCCGTGACACGGAAGCCGCCCTCGTACTCGTTGTCGTCCTCGATCTCGCGGTCGTAGGCGGCGAAGGTGTTGTCGCCCTGGCTGGAGGCGAGGAGGTAGCCGTCGCCGTCGCCCTCGGGGATCAGGGTCAGGCCCTCGACGTCGGCGGAGATACGGCGGCCGCCGTAGCCGGGGTCGGTGCCCGGGGTGCACTCCTCGGTGGCCTCGTCGTACGTGCCGGGGATGCCGTACTCCCGCACCTTGTCGACCAGTCGGGGCTTGCCCTTGAGGTCGGCGGGGACGCGCCAGATGCCGACGTCCTCCTGGCCGGCGTAGAGGACGCCGTTGGCGGGGTCGACGACCATTCCCTCCACCTGGGGCAGTTCGCCGGGCTCCAGGCAGGGGGTCCAGGAGGTGCGGTCGGGCAGCGTGAAGGACGAGGGGAGGTCGAGGGTGCGGATCTTGCGGTATCCGACGGTGCCGGACCTGGTCGGCAGCAGTTCGAGCAGGGCGACGCTCGTCGTCTCCCGCTGGCTGACCAGGGCGTACGAGCGGCCGCGGTCGGTCCAGGTGGCCAGGCCGTAGGCGGTGCGCTGGTCGTTGATCTCGTCCTGGTCGGCGGAGAAGACGGGGGCCGCGGACGGGTCGGTGACGTCGGTGAGCGGGCCGCCGGCCCGGTCGCGGTCGATGCGGTAGAACCGCAGCCGGTCGTTGCCGCGGTCGGTGGTGACGGCGAGGTCGGCGCGGCCGGTGGACAGTTTCAGGCCGTGCACCAGGTCGACGTTGTTGAGGCGGCCCGGGGCGTCCTCGTCGGTGGGTCCGGCGGGCGCGGCCACGGACTGGACGAGCTGTGCGTCGAGGTCGTAGACGCGCAGGCCGCCCTCCTTGGCGGTGGCGACGACCAGGCTGCGGCCGGGGTTGGCGTCGTTGCGCCAGATCGCGGGGTCGTCGGCGTCGGAGTTGCCGCCGGCCTCGTCGTCGTAGAGGGGGGCCGTCTCGGCGCGGGGGGTGAGCGTGGGCAGGGCGGACGATGCCTGTGCCGGGGCGGGCAGGGTCACGGCGAGGGCCACCAGCGTGGCCGTCGCCACGAGGATGTGCGTACGGCGGCTACGGGTCTCGGACACGCTGACGCTCCTTGGGGTCAAGATCGGATGCGTCCCGAAGCCTTTCGGGGGCGCGTGTCCTGGAGGTGTCCGTAGCCCGCCGCCGGATGGACCTGGCATGAACGCTACGTCTTCATACAGCGAACTACCACTCTCCGCACCTCAGTTGACGGCTGCTCCCGCCACTTCTTCGGTCACTCCGTTGAGTTCCGAGTCGGGGTGGGAGCCGTAGGGGCGGGTGAACGCCTCCATGCCGTGCCCGGCGGGGTCGCGGAAGTACACGCCCCGGCCGCCGTCGTTGCGGTTGATCCGGCCCGGGTGGCGGCCGTGCGGGTCGGCCTGGATGGGGATCCGCGCCGTGACGAGGCGGGCGAGGATCGCGTCGAACTCCCCCTCCGAGACGAGGAACGCGTAGTGCTGGACGGGGATGTCGGTGCCGACGGTCGCGAAGTCCAGGGTGACGCCGTTGGCGGTGACGACGGGCAGGAAGGGCCCGGCCGGTGTCCCGGTCTCCAGGCCGAGGATCCCGGCGAGGAAACGGGCGGACCGCTCCCGGTCGTGGGAGAGGACGATGGTGTGGTTGAACTCGACTGACACGGTCAATGCCTCCACGGGCATGTCGCGGAACCTCCATGCCTCACCCGACCGGTGACCGACACGCGATGCCGCGGGGGTCACCCTAGGCGCAGGGGTGCCGCCGGGTCGAGCGGTCCTGCGCCGGGAGGCTGTCCTCCAGGTCCGCGAGGGCCTTGCGGGCGGCGGTGATCCGGGCGAGGAGTTCCTTGTCGGCGGGCGGGGTGTCGTCCTGGCGTTCCCGTTCCAGCTCCCGGGCCTCCTCCAGCGAGCTGATCACGACCCCGATCAACACGTTGACCAGTACGAACGAGGCGATGAGTACGAAGGAGCCGTAGTAGACGACGCTCCAGCGGGTGACCTCAAGGCCCGCGTGGACGGCGTCGCCGAGTCCGTCCAGGGTCATCAGCAGGAAGAGGGTGAGGATCGCGCGGCCGATCGAGCCGTACTGCTCGGGGTTGTGCGCGCCGAGCAGCAGCCAGCCGATCATGGCGTACACGTACAGCAGGAGGGCGCCCACCAGCAGGAAGCTGACCGTGCCGGGCAGGCTGCGGCCCACCGCCACCATCACGATGCGCAGTTGGGGCAGGAAGCGGGCGGTGCGCAGCACTCGGGCCAGGCGCAGCAGCCGCAGGACGGTGGCGTTCTCCCGGACGACGGGCAGGAACGCGCAGGCCACGACGGCCAGGTCGAAGAGGTTCCACGGGTCGCGGAGGAAGTCGCGGGGGCGGTCGGCGTGGGCGCACAGGCGCAGGGCGATCTCGACGGTGAAGGCGGCCAGGCACAGGTGCTCGGCGAGCCGCAGCCCGTGGGCCCAGTCGGCCGCGAGGCCGCGGTAGGTCTCCAGTCCGAGCAGGGCGGCGTTGGCGAGGATGAGGGAGAGGACGGTGAGGGCGAACCAGCGTGCCTCGGTGATGCCGCGGGCCCACTGGGCGAGCGCCCGCCGGGCGGGCCAGACGGAGTTCTGCGGGTGGAGCGGATGGTCGGTCATCGTGCTGAATCTGCTCCGCCGCGGGGGACGGTATGCCGGGGGCACGCATGTACGAATGGGTGGGCACGGCCCTCAAGAGCCGTGCCCACGCCGTCAGTTCGCCCTGCGCCGCAGTCCGGCCGCGGCCAGCGCCGCCCCCGCGAGGCAGAGCCCGCCGGTGAGCACCACGGCCGCGTGGACGCCGTTGAGGAAGGCCTGTCCGCTGCCCTCGACGACGGCGGCGCGCACCGCGGCGGGCATGTCGGCGGAGACGGGCGAGATGCCCATCGCCACCGCGTCCTGGGCCTCGGCCAGTGATCCGGCGAGGCCGGACGGCACGCCCGCCGCGGTGAGTTCACCGGTGAGGGTGGCGCCGACCTTGGCGCTGATCAGGGACACCAGGACGGAGGTGCCGAGTGCGCCGCCGATCTGGAGGGTGGTGGCCTGGAGGCCACCCGCGACGCCTCCGTCCTGCACGGGGGCGTTGCCGACGATGGCGTCGGAGGACGCGGCGAGCACCATGCCGACGCCGAGGCCCAGGGCCACGAAGGGCGGCCACATCGTGGCGTAGGAGGAGTCGGTCTGCCAGGTGAGCATGCCGAAGCAGGCGGCGGCCTGGAGCACCATGCCCAGCGGCATCGTGAACCGGGCGCCGAGACGCAGGGTGAGGGCGGCGCCCAGCGGGGAGGCGACGAGCGAGGCGAGGCTCAGCGGCAGGGTCCGCACGCCCGCCTCGACGGGGGTGAAACCGCGGACGTTCTGGAGGTAGAGCATCACGAAGAAGATCACGCCGAGCATGACGAAGAAGTTGAGCGCGGTGATGATCGCGCCGACCGTCAGGGAGCGGCTGCGGAACAGGCGCATCGGCAACAACGGGTGCTCGACCCGGGTCTCGTACCAGCCGAACAGCACCAGCAGGAGCACGCCGGCCGCGACGGCGGCCCAGGTGCCGGCCGAGGTCCAGCCCCAGGTCTCGCCCTTGACGACGCCGAAGACCACGCTGAGCAGGCCGAGCGCGAGCAGCAGGACCCCGGGGACGTCGAAGCGGTGGTGGCCGGTGGAGTTCTTGCTCTGGGGCAGCACGGTCATGCTGAACAGCAGGGCCGCGACGCCGATGGGCGCGTTGATGTAGAAGACGGACTCCCAGCTCACGTGCTCGACGAGCAGGCCGCCGACGATGGGGCCGAGGGCGGTGGAGACCGCGGAGACCATGGCCCAGATGCCCACGGCCATGCCGAACCTGCGCGGCGGGAAGACCGCGCGCAGCAGGCCGAGGGTGTTGGGCATCAGCAGGCCGCCGAAGACGCCCTGGAGGGCGCGGAAGGCGATCACGCCGGTGATCGAGCCGGACAGGCCGATGGCGACGGAGGCGAGCGTGAACCCGGCCACGCCGATGAGGTAGTAGGTGCGCCGGCCGAAGCGGTCGCCGAGCTTCCCGCCGAGGATGAGGGTGGCGGCGAGGGCCAGCAGGTAGGCGTTGGTGACCCACTGGAGCTGGGCGGTGTCGGCGTTCAGGGCCTCCCCGATCGCGGGGTTGGCGATGGCGACGACGGAGCCGTCGAGCTGCACCATGAACAGGCCGAACGCCACGGCGCACAAGGTCAGCCAGGGGTTGGCGCGGCGGCCCGCGGCGGGTGGGGTCGGTCCGGACGCGGGCAGGGTGGGGTGATCCACGGACGTGGACGGCATGAAAGGAGCCTTGTCTTCGAAAAGGGCGTGCGGAAGGAAGAAGGGAAGAGGGGAGGGAGGAGAGAGGGAATCCCGGGGCGCGCCGGCGGAGAGTGCCGCTCAGCGGACGGCGGGGTGGAGCCGGTCCGCGAGGGCGTCGAGCGCGTCGAGCGCGGAGCCCAGGGCACCCTGCTCGCCCTCGGTGAGGGACATCAGCGCGTCCCGCACGTACCCGGCCTCCAGCGCGCGCACCTCGGCGAGCCGCCTGCGGGAGGTGGCCGTGAGGTGGAGATGGGCGACCCGCTTGTCGGTGCCGTCCTGCCTGCGCTCCAGGAGTCCGCGCTCGGTCATCTGGGAGACGAGGGCGCTGACATTGTTGGGCTTCATCAGCAGGGCCTCGGCCGCCTCGCGCACGGTGGCGCCCTCGCGCCGCGCGACATACCGCAGCAGGGCGAGCTGGCCCTCGGGCGGCTTGGGATGCGGATAGTCCGCGGCGACCCGGCGGTCCAGGGCCCGGTGCAGCGCGAGCACCCGCTCCGCGAGCCCGGCGGCTACGCGGTCGAGGTCCCGGCTGGGGGCGCTGGAGGGGGTCACCCCGACAAGATAGGTATGCCATCATAGGTATGTCAAAAAGACCTCCTGCCCGACGACCTACCGCCCCAGGACCCGCTCCCGCAGATTCGCGGCACCGATATCCGCCGCCCAAGCCCCGCAACCGAGAGGCCGGAGCCCGCCCGATGACCCCACCGACCCGTGTCTCCTCCCGCCCCCGCACCCCTCGCCCGCCCGTCCCCCAGACCGCCCTCGGGGTCGGCGCCATCCTGCACGGGCCCCGGGGCCTGCTGCTCGGACGGCACCGGCACGGCACCTGGGAGCTGCCGGGCGGCATGGTGGAGCCCGGGGAGTCGCTCCAGGAGACGGTGGTGCGCGAACTGACGGAGGAGACCGGCCTCACGGCCCGCCCCGAGGACGTACGGCTGCTGGGCACCCTGCTGGACCGGGTCGAGGACGTCGTACGGGTCACCGTCGCCGCCCAGGTCACCGTCTGGCGGGGCGAGCCGGCCGACCAGGTGGACGAGAAGGTCGGCGACTGGCGCTGGTACGCCCTGGACGCGCTGCCGCAGGAGATGTTCGTGTGCAGCGCCCAGGCCCTCACCGCCTGGCGCCCCGGCCTGCCGATCGACCACACCCCCGCCCTCTTCACCCCGTTCGCGACCGCCTGAGCGGCGCTGCAACCCTCTCGCAACCTCTCCCGTGGTGCCCTGGTCCGTCCGGCCGGCGACGGCCCGGTGACCCGGATCCGGCTCCCCTGGGGATGGTTGGCATGTACGAGGAGATCCCGCGCGTCGAACTGACGCCCGCTGCCGCCGATCTCGTGCGGCAACTGCACGCGCGGCACGGCCCGCTGATGTTCCATCAGTCCGGCGGCTGCTGCGACGGCAGCGCGCCCATGTGCTACCCGGCGGGAGAGTTCCGCACCGGCGGGTCGGACGTACTGCTCGCGGAGCTGTACGTGGACGGGGTGGAGGTGCCGGTCTCCTTCTGGATGTCGCGCAGCCAGTTCGAGGCGTGGAGTCACACCCGGCTGATCGTCGACGTGGTCGAGGGCCGGGGCAGCGGCTTCTCCCTGGAGGCACCCGAGGGGGTGCGTTTTCTCATCCGTTCTCGCGTCGTCGGCGCATAGCCACCCCCTCGCCCGTCTCCGTCTGGTGCACTTCCCCTGAGTCCTGGAACAGTTGACGAGCCCTCAGGGGGAACTGTGACAGATCGTCGGAGACGGTTCGCGGCAGGCAGAACGGCCCTCACGTTACTCACCGCACTCGGCGCGCTGGCCGGTACCGCCCTGGTGGGGGCGGCACCGGCCAGCGGCGTTCCCGGCGCCGGCCGGATCGCGCCGGGTGTCGGCTACGAACAGTTCGACATCCCGGTCGCCCGCGGCACCGCGCACGGCCACCTGCTGCGGGTGGACCTCAACGACCCGCGCGTCTCGCTGGACCTGCTGTACCCGGGGCAGGTGGCGGCTCGGGCCGCGGTGTCGCGGCTGGCGGACACCCAGGGCGCCGTCGCCGGGGTGAACGGCGACTTCTTCAACATCACCGAGACCCAGCACCCGGGCGTCGCGGCGACCGGCGCGAGCGTGGGACCGGCGGTCGCGGGCGGCCGTACGCTCAAGGCGGCGGTGCCCGACGGGCAGCGGTTCGGGCCGGCGCTGCCGCCCGGCACCGGTACCGAGGACGTCCTCGGGATGGGCGTGGACCGCCGGGCGAGGCTGGACGACATGGAGCTGACCGGCACGGTCCGCACGGCGACCGGGAACCTGCGGCTCGCCGGGCTCAACCAGTACGCGCTCGCGGAGAACTCGGTCGGAGCGTTCACCTCCGACTGGGGCTCCGTCTCCCGGGCTCGCGCGGTCTGCGGCACGGACGCCGACCGGGGCGCGCCGTGCAGCACCGACACCCACGAGGTGACGGTCCGGGGCGGCCGGGTGGTGGCAACCGCCGACGCCCCGGGCAGCGGCACGATCGCGGCCGGGACGACCGTGCTGGTGGGCCGGGAGGCGGGGGCGCGGCAGCTGCGGAAGTTCGTTCCCGGGCAGCCGGTGAAGGTACGGCACCGGCTGGTGGCGGCCGCCTCGAAGGTCACCTACCGGTTCGCGGTCGGCGGGTACCCGGTGCTGTCGGGCGGGCGGCCGCTGCCGGGCCTGGACGACCGTACGGCGGCGGTGCGCACCGCCGTGGGCGTCGGGGCGGGCGGGAAGCGGGTGCTGCTGTTCTCGCTGGACGGCGGATCGGCGTACCAGGGCATGACGATCGCCGAAGTGGCCGCGTTCATGGGCGAGTTGGGTGCGTCGGAGGCCTTCTCCCTGGACGGCGGCGGCTCCTCGACCCTGGTCGCCCGCGCTCCGGGGGCCTCGGCGGTGACCGTGCGCAACCATCCCTCCGGCGGCGTGGAACGGGCCGTGCCGAACGGCATCGGGGTGTTCGTCAGACGCTGACGGGGCCCCCGAGGACGCGTGTGCAGAGCCCCGGCGGCCTCACGGCTTCAGTCCGCTGACGATGTCGGCGGTGGCCGTGAGGCCGCTGTGGATGGTGGGCGCGATGCTGGAGCTGGCCATGTAGAAGCCGAGCAGCGCGCACACCAGGGCGTGGGAGACCTTGAGTCCTCCGTTGCGCAGGAAGATCACCGCAAGGATCAGGAGCAGCAGCACCACAGAGATGGAAATCGCCATCGTCAACCTCCTCCGCCACGCCGTACCGTCCGGTTCACGGCGTTCGGCCGCAAGTGTGGCGTAGCGGAGGGTTCGTCCGGGCGGCTGGGCCGTACTCCGAACGAGTGGTGTCACGTGCGGTCGTGGGCCTCCAGGAAGGCCCGCAGGCCGGACAGGTCGTCGGTGTTGAGGTGGTCGACGTCGGCGGCGAGGAGTTCGGCCCACAGCGCGTCGCGCTCGGGGCCCGGCAGGTCCGGGGTGGCCCAGAAGCGGACCCGCTGCCCCCGGGAGTGCGCCGCGTCCATGATCGCCCGCAGCTTCTGCCGCTCGGCCTCGGGGAAGGCTCCCGCGCCGCGCCAGGTGAAGTTGTTGGACCAGTTGTCGCTGATCAGCGGGATGAAGGAGGCGGGTGCGGGGCTGCCGAGGTCGGCGAGCCGGCCGTCGTAGAAGGCGCGCCGTACGCGTTGTGCCTCCATGGGGACCCGGGCGGCGCGGTCACCGGAGATCACGGCGGTGACGGGGCCCGGGTGGACCCGGCCGTGGGCGTAGGTGGTGAAGAGGTGGCGGTGGCGCTTGAGGTGCCGGTCGAGTTCGGCGTAGGTGGAGGAGCCCTCGGTCTTGATGTCGATGAGCAGTTGGAGGGGCCTGCGGTGGCCGCGGTACACGGAGCCGCGGTTGGCCCTGACCCGTGCGGCGAGCGGGTCGAGGTAGAGGGACTCCAGGGTGCGGGCGGGGTCGAGGTCCTCGGGGTCGTGGGCGACGAGGAGTTGGTCGCCGACGAGGAAGATGTCCGCCTCCAGGCTGCCGAAGCGGTGGTCGAGGGCGTCCAGCAGGGGCCTGGTGTGCTCGTAGTCGTTGTGGGCGTGGGCGCGCCACAGCGGGCGGGGGCGGTGTCCGTTCCCGGTGGCGTACGCGCTGCCGACCGGCGGGGCGAGGACCCCCGCGAGTGCGGCGCCGGCCGTGGTGAGGGCTCCGCGACGAGTGATGAGCGCCATGTGCTGCCTCCCTGTGGGGCGATCCGAACCACAGGGAGTATGGGGCGACTTGGCACTCGCTGAACCTGTACATGCCAGGAGTTGGCCGGACTGCCTCCGCGCGTTCACTCCTTCCGCCCCGGCGCACGGAAGAGCCCGCCCCGGCCGGGGCGGGCTCTTCGCGGGTGAGGTGCGTCAGGGGGCCTGGAGGTCGACCAGCCGGGCCAGCGCGGCGCGGTGGGCGCCGGCGGTGCCGTAGGCGAGGGAGTCCGCCTTGGCCCGCTTCAGGTACAGGTGGACCGGGTGCTCCCAGGTCATGCCGATGCCGGCGTGCAGTTGCAGCGCCTCCTCGGCCGCGTGCACCGCGACGGGTGCCGCGTACGCCTGGGCGACGGCGACCGCCACCTCGGCGTCCGTGTCGGCGGCCAGCGCCCCGGCTGCGTTGCGGGCGGCGGCGCGCAGGTTGACGACCTCCAGCCACAGCTGGGCCAGCCGGTGCTTGAGCGCCTGGAAGCCGCCGACGGGCCGGTTGAACTGCTTGCGCTCCTTGAGGTAGCGCACGGTCTCCGTCAACGTCCATTCGGCGAGGCCGAGTTGCTCGGAGGCGAGCAGACCCGCCCCGGCCCGCAGGGCCCGCCGCACGGCCGGTGCCGCCTCGCCGAGCGGACGTCCCTCAGCACCGTCCAGCGTCACCGTCGCGACCGGCCGGGTCAGGTCCAGGGAGACCTGCGGGGTCACCGTCACGGCCTCCGCGTCCACCGCGTGGAGCACGCCGTCGTCCGCGGGCACCAGGAACACGTCGGCGGCGGCCGCGTCGGCGATCCCCGTCAACTCGCCGTGCAGCAGCCCGCCTTCCTGCCGTACGGACCGGTGGGCGGCGTCCGGTGCCACGTGCAGGGCGACGGCGAGGGCGCCGATCCGGCGGCCGGAGGCCAGCTCGGTCACCAGGTCGGTGGCGCCGCAGGCGAGCAGCGCCTCGGTGGCGACCACGGCGCTGGTGAGGAAGGGCACGGGGGCGACCGCGCGGCCCAGTTCCTCCAGGACCACGGCGGCTTCGCGGTGCGTGGCGCCCTGGCCGCCGTGCTCCTCGGGGACCAGCAGGCCGGCCAGGCCCATGCCGTCGGCGAGCGCCTTCCAGGCCGCCAGGTCGTGCGGGGCGGCGGACTCGGTGCGCACGATGAGGCCGGGGGCGTCGCAGTGGTCGGCGAGCAGGTCCCGGACGGCCGCGCGCAGCGCCTCTTCCTCCTCCGAGTACAGCAGATCGGGCTGTGTGGTCACCGGGCCAGGTCCTTCCATGCGACGTCCTTGTCGGTGCGCGGCTCCGCGGGCAGGCCCAGCACGCGCTCGGCGACGATGTTCAGCAGGACCTCGCTGGTCCCGCCCTCGATGCTGTTGCCCTTGGAGCGCAGATAGCGGTATCCGGCGTCCCGGCCGGTGAAGTCCACCTGCTCGGGGCGGCGCATGGTCCAGTCCGAGTACAACAGGCCCTCCGCACCGAGGAGTTCGACCTCCAGGCCGCTGATCTCCTGGTTGAGGCGGGCGAAGCCGAGCTTCATGCCGGCGCCCTCGGGGCCGGGCTGTCCGGCGACCAGCTGCTGGCGCAGGCGCTCCCCGGCGAGCCGGGCCACCTCGGCGTCCACCCACAACTTCAGCAGCCGCTGGTGGAGTTCGTGGGTGCGCAGGTCGGGGCGTTCGCGCCAGGTCCGGGCGACCGGGCCGATCATGCCGCCCTCGCGGGGCAGCCGCATACCGCCGATGGCGACGCGCTCGTTGTTGAGGGTGGTCTGGGCGACCTTCCAGCCCTCGCCGACCGCGCCGAGCCGGCGGGTGTCGGGGATGCGGACGTCGGTGAGGAACACCTCGTTGAACTCGGCCTCGCCGGTGATCTGGCGCAGCGGCCGGACCTCCACGCCGGGGTCGGTCATGTCGCAGAGGAAGTAGGTGATGCCCGCGTGCTTGGGGACGTCCGGGTCGGTGCGCGCGATGAGGATGGCCCAGCGGGCCACATGGGCGCTGGACGTCCACACCTTCTGCCCGTTGACGACCCACTCGTCGCCGGTGCGCACGGCACGGGTGCCGAGCGCGGCGAGGTCCGACCCGGCGCCCGGCTCGCTGAAGAGCTGGCACCAGACCTCCTCACCGGTCCACAGGGGACGCAGGAAGCGCCGCTTCTGCTCGTCGGTGCCGAAGGCGAGGATCGTCGGGGCGGCCATGCCGAGGCCGATGCCGATCTTGCGGGGGTCGTTGTCCGGGGCGCCGGCGGCCTCCAACTCGGCGTCCACGACGGCCTGGAGGGAGCGCGGGGCGGCGAGGCCGCCGAGGCCCTCGGGGTAGTGGACCCAGGCGAGTCCCGCGTCGAAGCGGGCCCGCAGGAAGTCCAGGCGGTCGGTGGTGGCGGGCGGGTGCGCGGCCAGGAACTCCTGGGTGAGGCGGCGCAGTTCGGTCGTGTCGGTCATGCCGCTCCCTCCGGGACGACCGCGACCCGGCCGGTGGTGACGCCGTCGCCGACGCGCTGGACGGCCTCGGCCGCCTCGCCGAGCGGCACCCGCTCGCTGATCAGCGGCTTGATCGCGCCGCGCGCGGCCAGTTCGGTGAGCTGCTCGTGGCAGTGCTGGACCAGCTTGGGGTTCTTGGTGTTGTACAGGCCCCAGTGCAGGCCGAGGATCGAGTAGTTCTTCACCAGGGCGTGGTTGAGCGCGGGGCTGGGGATGGTGCCGCTGGCGAAGCCGACGACGACGATCCGGCCCTCGAAGGCGACGGTTTTGGCGGACTGGGTGTAGGCGTCGCCGCCGACGGGGTCGTAGATCACGTCGGCGCCCCGTCCGCCGGTGGCCTCCTTGACGGCGGCGACGACGTCCTCGGCGCGCCGGTCGATCACCACGTCGCAGCCCAGCTCGCGGGCGGTGGCGGCCTTGTCGGCGCCGCCGACGACGCCGATGACGGTGGCGCCGGCCGCCTTGCCGAGCTGCACGGCGGCGCTGCCGACCCCGCCGGCCGCGGCGTGCACCAGCAGCGTCTCGCCGGCTTCGAGCCCGGCCCGCCGGTGCAGTCCGAACCAGCCGGTCTGGTAGCCGATGTGCAGGGCGGCCGCCTCGGCGTCGTCCAGCGCCTCGGGCGCGGGCAGCAGGGCGGCGGCGTCGGCCACGGCGTACTCGGCGAAGCCGCCGTGCGGCAGTGCCGGGTTGGCGATGACGCGGCGGCCGTCCTCGGTCTCGCCGCAGATCTCCAGGCCCGGTGTGAACGGCAGCGGTGGCCGCACCTGGTAGTGGCCCCGGCACATCAGCACGTCGGGGAAGTTGATGTTGGCGGCGCGCACCCTCAGCAGGACCTGGCCGGGACCGGGCGTGGGCCGCTCGATCTCCGCCGGGCGCATCACCTCGCTCGGCTCGCCGTTCTCGTGCACTTGCCATGCCTGCATGCGGGGCCTCCAGGGACTGCGTCGTCTGACCGGGGTCCTCCGCATACTAAGCGGTCGCTTGTCGATCAGGGAACAGTCGGGTGCGTCACGCGTCCGCGCACGGCCCCGGGGCCCCTCACTCCTCCCGGTCGCGCCCCTTGGGCCTGGCCCTCACATGCATCCGCTCCCCCTGCGGCCCGAACAGGCTCAGGAACTCCACCGGCCCCTCCCCCGTCGACCCGAACCAGTGCGGCACCCGGGTGTCGAACTCGGCGGCCTCCCCCGCGCCGAGCACCACGTCGTGCTCCCCCAGCACCATGCGCAGCCGGCCGGAGAGCACGTACAGCCACTCGTAGCCCTCGTGGGTGCGCGGGTCGGGCTCCAGTCGGCGCTGCGGTTCGAAGACCTTGAACGCCTGGAGGCCGCCGGGCTGCCGGGTGAGCGGCCAGTGCGTGCGGCCGTGGCGCTCGATCGGCTTGCCGGCCCGCACCCGGGGATCGCCGACCGCGGGGGCGCCGACCAGTTCGTCCAGCGGCACCTGGTGGGCCTGCGCGATGGGCAGCAGCAGCTCCAGGCTCGGTTTGCGCAGCCCGGACTCCAGCCGGGACAGCGTGCTCACCGAGATCCCGGTGGCCTCGGAGAGCGCCGCGAGGGTGACCTCCCGCTCCTTGCGCATCTGCTTCAGCCGCGGACCGACACCTGCCAGGACTTCCTCGGTACTCATACGCTTATTGCAGATTCGGCAACAACGTTTGTCAATCCCGTGCCCACGGAGCGACCGTGGGCGCATGACCGAGACCCACGCACTGAACGAGACCCGCACACCGGACGACGGCTACGAGGTGATCGTGATCGGGGGCGGCGCCGCGGGCCTGTCCGCCGCGCTGATCCTGGGCCGCGCCCGCCGCCGCACCCTGGTGATCGACGCCGGTGAGCCGCGCAACGCTCCCTCCGCCCATATGCAGGGCTATCTGTCCCGGGACGGGATGGCGCCGGCCGAATTCCTGGCGATCGGGCGCGAGGAGATCGCCCGCTACGGCGTGGAGCTGGTCCGGGACCGGGCGGTGGGCGTCACCCGGGACGGCGACTTCACCGTGGCCCTGGAGAGCGGGCGCGCCGTCCGCGCCCGGCGCCTGGTGGTCGCCACCGGGCTGAAGGACGAACTGCCCGCGGTGCCGGGGCTCGCCGAGCGGTTCGGGCGGGACGCGCTGCACTGCCCCTACTGCCACGGCTGGGAGGTGCGCGACCGGGCCTTCGGTGTCCTCGCGACGAGCCCGCTCAGCGTCCACCAGGCGCTGATGGTCTCCCAGTGGTCGGCGGACGTCACGCTCTTCCTGCACGAGGTCGACGAGGCGGAGCTGTCGGACGACGATCTGCGCAGGCTCGCCCGCGCGGGCGTGAAGGTGGTGCCCGGAGCCGTCGCCGAGGTGCTGGTGGAGGACGACCGGCTCACCGGGGTCCGGCTGACAGACGGCTCGGCGCACGCCCGGGAGGTGCTCTTCGTGGCGCCGCGCGCCGTTCCCCGGACCGGTCTGCTGCGGGAGCTGGGCGCGGAGCTGACCGAGACCCCGTTCGGCGCCTATCCGGTGGTCGACCCGACGGGCCTGACGACGGTGCCCGGGGTGTGGGCGGCGGGCAACGCGATGGGCTTCGGCGAACAGGTCGTCAACGCCGCGGCGGGCGGCTACCGGGCCGGGGCCACCATCAACGGCGAGCTGCTCATGACGGACCTGGACGCCGGCTGAGGGCTCCGCCGGCGGACTTGGACGCAGGCGGGGCGCTCCGCGCGGGCGGCCGGTCCCCGGCCCCGGCCGTCCGGGTGTGGAGCGGACGGCCGGGGTGCACCATGGGCGCATGCTGCTGGACCGGCTCGCCCGTGTGTCCCAGGAGATCGCCGCGACCTCGGCCCGCTCCCGGAAGGTCGCCCTGCTGGCGGAACTGTTCCGGGACGCCGAGGCCGCCGACGTGCCGATCGTCATCCCGTACCTGGCGGGGCGGCTGCCGCAGGGGCGGCTCGGCATCGGCTGGAAGGTCCTCGGCCGTCCGGTCGCCCCGGCCTCCGCACCCACCCTCACCGTGGCCGGGACCGACGCCCGGCTGACCGCGCTCGGCCAGGTCTCCGGTACCGGATCGCAGGCCGAACGGGCGCGCCTGGTAGGCGAGTTGATGGCCGCGGCGACCGAGCCGGAACAGCGGTTCCTGTTCGGTCTGATCACCGGCGAGGTGCGGCAGGGCGCGCTGGACGCGGTGGCCGTGGAGGCCCTCGCGGAAGCGACCGGGGCGCCGGCGGCGGACGTACGGCGGGCGGTGATGCTGGCCGGCTCGCTGCGGACGGTCGCCGAGGCCCTGCTCGGCGAAGGCCCCGCAGCGCTCGGCCGGTTCCGGCTCACCGTGGGGCGGCCGGTGCTGCCGATGCTGGCGCAGAGCGCGTCGTCGGTGTCGGAGGCGGTCGCCAAACTCGGTACCTGCGCGGTCGAGGAGAAGCTCGACGGCATCCGGGTCCAGGTGCACCGCGACGGCGACTCCGTGCGCGTGTACACCCGCACCCTCGACGACATCACCGACCGGCTGCCCGAACTGACGGCGGCGGCCCTGGAGCTGAACGGGCGCCGGTTCGTCCTGGACGGGGAGGTCCTCGCCTTCGGCGCGGACGGGCGCCCCCGCTCCTTCCAGGAGACCGCCGGCCGGGTCGGCTCCCGGGTGGACGTGACGGCGGCGGCGAGCGCCGTGCCCGTCTCCCCGGTGTTCTTCGACGCGCTCCTCGTCGACGGACGCGACCTGCTCGACCTGCCGTTCGCCGACCGCCACGCGGAACTCGCGCGCCTCGTCCCCGAGCCGATGCGGGTGCGGCGCGCCCTGCTCTCCGGTGAGGAGGACGGCCTCCGGGGCGAGGAGTTCCTGGCCGCGACCCTGGAGCGGGGACACGAGGGCGTCGTGGTGAAGGCGCTGGACGCGGCCTACAGCGCCGGGCGGCGCGGGGCGGCCTGGCTGAAGGTCAAGCCGGTGCACACCCTCGACCTGGTTGTCCTGGCCGCCGAGTGGGGCCACGGACGGCGCACCGGCAAGCTCTCCAACCTCCACCTCGGCGCCCGCACCGCCGACGGTTCCTTCGCGATGCTCGGCAAGACCTTCAAGGGCATGACCGACGCGATGCTGACCTGGCAGACTCGGCGCCTGAAGGAGCTGGCGGTCGAGGAGGCCGGCCACGTGGTGACCGTACGGCCCGAACTCGTCGTCGAGATCGCCTACGACGGCCTCCAGCGGTCCACCCGCTACCCGGCCGGCATCACCCTGCGTTTCGCGCGGGTGGTGCGCTACCGGGAGGACAAGCGCCCCGAGGAGGCGGACACGGTGGAGACCCTGCTGGCGGCCCATCCCGAGGTGAGCCCGTGAAGTTCAGCGCGGGCCTGCTGCTGTTCCGCCGCACCGGGCCGGACCTGGAGGTCCTGCTGGGCCATATGGGCGGCCCGTTCTGGGCGGGCCGCGACACGGGCGCCTGGGGCGTGCCGAAGGGCGAGTACGAACCGGAGTCGGAGACCGCGTGGGACGCGGCCCGGCGGGAGTTCCAGGAGGAGCTCGGCCTGCCGCCGCCCGACGGCGAGGCGGTGCCGCTCGGCGAGGTCCGCCAGTCGAACGGCAAGCTGGTCACCGTGTGGGCGATCGAGGCCGACCTCGATCCCGGCACCGTCACCCCCGGCACCTTCCGCATGGAGTGGCCACCGAAGTCGGGGCTGACCGAGGAGTTCCCCGAGCTGGACCGGGTGGCCTGGTTCCCTCTCGACCGCGCGCACACGGTGATCGTGCGGGCGCAGGGCGCCTTCCTGGACCGGCTGGCGGAGCACTCGGGCTGAGCCGCCGCGTTGCGGGCACCGGCGACGCGCGGGAAGGTCGAAGCACAGCAAGCTCCCCGGGAGGACGGCCATGCCCATCGCGACGGTGAACCCGGCGAACGGCGAGACACTCAAGACGTACGAGGCCATGGGCGCCGAGGAGATCGAGCGCCGCCTCCAGCTCGCCGAGGCCACGTTCCGGACCTACCGGACCACGGCGTTCGCCGAGCGCGCCCGGCTGCTGAAGCGGGCCGCGGACCTCCTGGACGAGGACGGGGCGGACATCGGGCGGGTGATGACCACCGAGATGGGCAAGCCGATCCGGCAGGCCCGCGCCGAGGCCGCGAAGTGCGCCAAGGCGATGCGCTGGTACGCCGAGCACGCCGAGGAACTCCTCGCGGACGAGGTGCCCGCCGCGTCCGACGTACGGGACTCCGGCGCCTCGCGGGTGCTGGTGCGCTACCGGCCGCTCGGCCCGGTGCTCGCCGTGATGCCGTGGAACTTCCCGCTGTGGCAGGTGGTGCGGTTCATGGCGCCCGCCCTGATGGCGGGCAACGTCGGCCTGCTCAAGCACGCCTCCAACGTGCCGCAGACCGCGCTGTACCTGGAGGACCTCTGCCACCGGGCCGGGTTCCCGGAGGGCGCCTTCCAGACCCTGCTGATCGGCTCCGGCTCGGTCGCGGAGATCCTCCGCGACGAACGCGTGAAGGCGGCCACCCTCACGGGCAGCGAGCCCGCGGGCCGGGCCGTCGCCTCGATCTGCGGGGACATGGTGAAGAAGACCGTGCTGGAGCTGGGCGGCAGCGACCCGTACGTGGTCATGCCCTCCGCCGACCTCGACCGGGCCGCCGAGGTCGCGGTCACCGCCCGCGTGCAGAACAACGGGCAGTCCTGCATCGCCGCCAAGCGCTTCATCGTGCACACCGACGTCTACGACGCCTTCGCCGAGCGGTTCGTCGCCGGCATGAAGGCGCTGAAGGTCGGCGACCCGATGGAGGAGGAGACCGAGGTGGGGCCGCTCGCCACCGAGCAGGGGCGGACCGACCTGGAGGAACTGGTCGACGACGCGGCGCGCAGCGGCGCGGCCGTGCTGTGCGGCGGTCACCGGCTGCGCCGGCCGGAGCTGCCCGGCTGGTACTACCCGCCGACGGTGCTCGCCGACGTCACCCGGGAGATGCGCATCCACCGGGAGGAGGCGTTCGGCCCGGTGGCCACGCTGTACCGGGCGGGCGACCTCGACGAGGCGGTGCTGATCGCCAACGACACTCCGTTCGGGCTCAGTTCGAACGTATGGACGCGGGACGAGGCCGAGACCGACCGCTTCGTCCGGGACCTGGAGGCGGGCGGGGTCTATGTGAACGGGATGACGGCCTCCCATCCGGCGTTCCCGTTCGGCGGGGCCAAGCGCTCGGGGTACGGGCGTGAGCTGTCCGGGCACGGAATCCGGGAGTTCTGCAACATCACCACGGTTTGGCACGGGGCGTGACCGTCGCGCGGCTACCATCCCGTTTGTGAACCGCGAAGTGACTCTGCCTCTGATCGTCGACGACCGCGGGACCCTTCAGGTGTCTGCCGCCGATGTCAGCAAGTTGTTGCGCACCGTGGGTGCGCGCTGGCTGCACCTCGTCGAGGCGGGGGAACAGGGGCTCGACGAGGACACGGTGGCCGCGCTGACGATCGAGCTGGCCAAGCTCGCCGACCGCATCGACGTGGCCTGCATCGCGCACAGCAGCGGCGGCACCTCCTAGCCTCGGCCGGCCGTCGCCTCCCGGATGGCGTAGCTCCGCGCGAGATCGCCGCCACCCCGGGCGAAAGTGGACTACACCACTCTTCGAGGCGAAGGCAGGCCCGGTCCATGGCGACTCTGTGCAGACCCTCCGTGTCCGTTCCCGAGCATGTGATCACGCTGGAGCAGACACTGGAGCTGGCCCGCTCCCGCCACGCCGACCACCCCCAACTGCCCCTGGCTCTCCGCCTGATCGAGAACACCGGGGTGCGCACCCGGCACCTCGTGCAGCCGATCGAGGAGACGCTGAGGCACCCCGGCTTCGAGGACCGCAACAAGATCTACGTCGCGGAGGCGAAGGCCCGGGTCCCCGCCGTCGTACAGCGGGCCCTCGACGACGCGGAACTGCTCACCACCGACGTCGACGTGATCATCTACGTCTCCTGCACGGGCTTCATGATGCCCTCGCTGACGGCCTGGCTGATCAACGAGATGGGCTTCGACCCGACCACCCGTCAGATACCGATCGCCCAGCTCGGCTGCGCGGCCGGCGGCGCGGCGGTCAACCGGGCGCACGACTTCTGCACGGCCTACCCGGAGGCCAACGCGCTCATCGTGGCCTGCGAGTTCTGCTCGCTGTGCTACCAGCCCACCGACCTCGGCATCGGTTCGCTGCTCTCCAACGGCCTGTTCGGTGACGGGATCGCGGCGGCCGCGGTGCGCGGCCGGGGCGGCGAGGGCATCGAACTGGAGCGCAACGGCTCGTACCTGATCCCCAAGACCGAGGAGTGGATCATGTACGACGTGCGGGCCACCGGCTTCCACTTCCTGCTGGACAAGCGGGTGCCGGCCACGATGGAGCCGCTCGCCCCGGCGCTCCAGGAGCTCGCGGGGCTGCACGGCTGGGACGCGGCCGACCTGGACTTCTACGTGGTCCACGCGGGCGGTCCCCGGATTCTCGACGACCTGAGCAGGTTCCTCCAGGTCGACCCGCACGCCTTCCGGTTCAGCCGGGCCACGCTCACCGAGTACGGCAACATCGCCAGCGCCGTCGTCCTGGACGCGCTGCGACGGCTGTTCGACGAGGGCGGTGCCCGGGAGCGGGCGCGCGGACTTCTCGCCGGGTTCGGGCCCGGCATCACCGCCGAGATGACTCTCGGCCGCTGGCGGCGCAAGGACGAAGAGGCGGCATGACCGAAGAGACACTGACCGAGATCCTTCCCCCGGTCCGGCACTGGCCGGCGCTCGATCTGAACGGCGTCGCGTTCGACCCGGTGCTGACCGAGCTGATGCGGGAGGACCCCCTCACCCGGATCCAGCTGCCCAACGGCGAGGGCTGGGCCTGGCTGGTCACCCGGTACGAGGACGTACGGATGGTGGTCAACGACCCGCGGTTCAGCCGGGAGGCGGTCATGGACCGACCGGTCACCCGGCTCGCCCCGCACTTCATCCCGGCCCGTGGCGCGGTCGGCTTCCTGGACCCGCCGGACCACACCAGGCTGCGCCGCTCGGTGGCCGCCGCGTTCACCGTCAAGGGCGTGGAGCGCATCCGTGACCGCGCCCGCCGCATGCTGGAGGAACTGGTCGACGAGCTGATCCAGGACGGGCCGCCGGCGGACCTGACCGCGACGGTGCTGACCCCGTTCCCGATCGCGGTGATCTGCGAGCTGATGGGCGTGCCGGCCGCCGACCACCGGGTCATGCACACCTGGACCCAGCTGATCCTGTCCTCCGCGCACGGCGCCGACATCAGCGAGAAGGCCCGCGACGAGATGGGCGCCTACTTCACCGAACTCATCGGCCGGCGGGCGGACGGCCCCGGCGAGGACGTCGCCTCCCTGCTGGGCGCGGCCGTGGGCCGGGGCGAGGTGACGACGGAGGAGGCCGTGGGACTCGCGGTGCTGCTCCAGATCGGCGGCGAGGCGGTCACCAACAACAGCGGCCAGATGTTCTACATCCTGCTGACCCGTCCGGATCTCACCGCCCGGCTGCGCGCCGAGCCGGAGATCCGCCCGCAGGCCGTCGACGAGTTGCTCCGCTACATCCCGCACCGCAACGCGGTCGGTCTGTCGCGGATCGCGACGGAGGACGTGGGCGTGCGCGGGGTGCGGATCCGCGCCGGGGACGCGATCTACGTGTCGTACCTCGCCGCCAACCGGGACCCGGACGTCTTCCCGTACCCGGAGACGATCGACTTCTCCCGGACCCCGAACCCGCATGTGTCCTTCGGCTTCGGCCCGCACTACTGCCCCGGCGGGATGCTGGCGCGGCTGGAGTCGCAGCTCCTGCTGGACGCGCTGCTGGACCGGCTCCCCGGGCTGCGGCTCGCCGTGGACGCGGAGAAGGTGCCGTTCAGGAAGGGCGCGCTGATCCGCGGGCCCGAGTCGCTGCCCGTGACGTGGTGAGCGGCCGGTGACGGCGACGGAGGGACTGCTGGTGCCGCCGGGGCACGGCCGGGTGGTCGAGGCCCCGGCGCACCAGGTGACCTTCAAGGTCACCGGCGCGCACTCCCGGGCCGCGTCCACCTTCGAGGTGGTCGTGCCCCCCGGCTTCGACGTGGGCGCCCATGTGCACACCCGCAGCGAGGAGCTGTTCTACGTGCTGGAGGGCGAGCTGGACGTGCTCGCCTTCGAGCCCTTGGTGCGCACCCCCGACAACTGGCGGCGCTGGGAGTCGGGTTCGGGCAACCGGGTGGTGCGCGCGACGCCGGGCACGGTCATCGTCGTCCCCCCGGGCTGCCCGCACGCGTTCGCGAACCCGACGGACGGCCCGGCGAAGATGTTCTTCCAGGCGTCCCCGCCCCCGGACCACGAGCGCTACTTCGAGGAACTGCTCACCATCCTGGACAACGACGGCCCCCCGGACGACAGGGCAATCGAGGAACTACGAGCCCGATACGACATCGAGCAGCTCACGCCCTTGAAACACGCGTGACTGTTCCTACCAAGGGGCGCGGGGCTGTATCGATGTGCGGCTCCGCCGCTTGGGCGCGACCAGCCCCCACGCACCGGCAGCCGCGCATCTACCGAATGGACATCCCCGAGAGCGTCCGAGCGATCACCAACCGCTGGATCTCACTCGTCCCCTCGAAGATCGTGTAGATCGCCGCATCCCGATGCATCCGCTCCACCGGGTACTCCCGCGTGTACCCGTTGCCGCCGAGAATCTGGATCGCCTGCCCGGACACCTTCTTCGCCGTCTCGCTGGCGAACAGCTTGGACATCGACCCCTCCGCCGCCGTGAACGGCTTGCCGTTGACGGCCATCCACGACGCCCGCCACACCAGCAGCCGCGCCGCGTCGATCGACGTCCGCATGTCGGCGAGCTGGAAGGCGACACCCTGGTTGTCGATGATCGGGCGGCCGAACTGCTCACGCGTCGTCGCGTATTCCAGCGCCACCTCGTACGCGGCACGGGCGGTGCCCACGGCCATCGCGCCCACCGCCGGACGCGAGGCCTCGAACGTGGCCATCGCCGCGTTCTTCACCCGCTCGCCGCCGGCCTTCGCCCGCTCGCGGGCCCGGGCCAGGCGCTCGTCCAGCTTCTCCTTGCCGCCGAGGAGGCAGGAACCGGGCACCCGGACGTTCTCCAGGACGACCTCGGCGGTGTGCGAGGCGCGGATGCCGTGCTTCTTGAACTTCTGCCCCTGGGACAGGCCCGGCGTGTTCGGCGGGACGATGAAGGAGGCGTGGCCCTTGGAGCCGAGTTCGGCGTCGACGACCGCGACGACGACGTGGACGTTGGCGATGCCGCCGTTGGTCGCCCAGGTCTTGGTGCCGTTGAGGACCCACTCGTCCTTGGCCTCGTCGTACACGGCCCGGGTGCGCATGGAGGCCACGTCGGAACCGGCGTCGGGCTCGGAGGAGCAGAACGCGGCGACCTTGACATCGTTGGCGTCGCCGTACATCTGGGGGATCCAGGTGCCGATCTGCTCCTCGGTGCCGTTGGCGAGGACGCCCACGGCGGCCAGGCCGGTGCCGACGATGGAGAGCGCGATGCCCGCGTCGCCCCAGAACAGTTCCTCCATGGCCATCGGGATGCCGAGTCCGGTGGCGTCGAAGTACTGCTGGGCGTAGAAGTCCAGGGAGTAGATGCCGACCTTGGCGGCCTCCTGGATGACCGGCCAGGGAGTCTCCTCACGCTCGTCCCATTCGGCGGCCGCGGGACGGATGACATCGGCGGCGAAACCGTGCAGCCAGTCGCGGACCTCCTTCTGTTCGTCGTTGAGCTCCATGGTGAACTCGGCCATGACCCCTCCAGCGGCGGCGCACGTGCATGTTACTTGCGGTAACCGAAGTCTGTTACCGGTCGGTAGGAAAAGTCAACTCCTGATGACCGGTCGGCAGCCCGTTCGATGTCAGCGCCGTGTTGAGTGTTAGTTTGCGCAGGCGTCACCGAAACAGCACGGGTGGGGAGAGCACATGGACACCACACAGCGGACCGAGCAGCAGCGGTCCGCGGACCGCCGGCGGCGCGAGCTGCTGGAGGCCGCCGACCGGGTGGTGCTGCGCGACGGTCCCCAGGCCTCGATGAACGCCATCGCCGCCGAGGCCGGGATCACCAAGCCGATCCTGTACCGGCACTTCGGCGACAAGGGCGGACTGTACGCGGCCCTCGCCAAGCGGCACACGGACGCGCTGTTGGACTCGCTGCGCGCCGCTCTGGACGCCCCGGCCGAACGGCGGGCGCGGGTCGAGGCGACCCTGGACACCTATCTCGCCGCCATCGAGGCCCGGCCGCAGGTCTACCGGTTCCTCATGCACCCGGCCGAGGGCGGGCAGCCCGGCGACCAGGGTTTCGATATCGGCAAGCACTCCGCCCCGGTGCTGCGGCGGATGGGCGAGGAGTTGGCGCAGGTCATCGAGGAGCGGCTGGACATGGGGCCCGGGAGCCAGCAGCTGGCCCGGGTCTGGGGCCACGGCATCGTCGGGATGATGCACGCGGCCGGCGACTGGTGGCTCGGGGAACGTCCCTGCACCCGCGCCGAGTTGGTGCGGAGCCTGGCCGACCTGCTGTGGGGCAGACTCGCGGAGGCCGGGGACCGGGTCGGCGGCCCGAGGTTCTGAGGGCGGTGCGCTCACCCGTGCCAGGACGCCCTGGCCACCTGCCGCATCAGCCGCCGGTGGCGCCAGCCCGTCAGCCGGTCCGCGTAGACCTTCCCCTCGACGTGGTCGCACTCGTGTTGCAGGCACCGGGCGAAGAACCCCGTGCCGTGCACGGTCACCGGCTCCCCCGTCATCGTGAACCCCTCGACCACGGCGTGGTCGTGGCGCTCCGTCCCGGCCTCCAGACCCGGCAGGGACAGACAGCCCTCGGGACCGCGCACCACCACCCCGTCGGCCGTGACCAGGCGGGGGTTCACCACATGACCCACATGCCGTACGTCCTCGTCGTCCGGACAGTCGAAGACGAACACCCGGAGCGGTTCGCCGACTTGACCGGCGGCCAGGCCCACGCCCTGCGCCGCGTACATCGTCGCGAACATGTCCTCGACGAGCGTCGCCAGTTCGGGACCGAAGTCGGTGACGTCCCGCGCGGGGGTGTGCAGAACGGGGTCACCGAGCAGGGTGAGAGGCCGGACTCGCCCACGGGTGCCCGGAATGGAGCCATGTCGCATGGCGGCAAGGTTACGGCCGATTCGGGCGTGCGAATGTATCTCGATAGGCTGACCACCTACGACGTTGGGAGGATCGAGGACTGATGGCAGGCAACTCGGACCCGCTCACTCCGCGGGCCAAGATCGCCGTGACCGCGGGCAAGGCGGTCGCGGCGGCATCGCGCGCGGCGGGGCGCGGCAGCGGATCGGTGATCGGCGGCCGGGTGGCGCTGAAGCTCGACCCCGACCTCCTCGCGCGGCTGGCGCAGAACCTGGACGTCGTCCTGGTGTCGGCGACCAACGGCAAGACCACGACCACCCGGCTCATCGCGGAGGCGCTGGGCGCCGCGGGACCGGTCGTCTCCAACGCGCTCGGCGCCAACATGCCGGCCGGCATCACCTCGGCGCTGGCCGGTGGCTCCGAGGCGCGGTACGGCGTGATCGAGGTCGACGAGAAGTACCTGGCGGGCGTCGCCCGGGACACCGACCCCAAGTGCATCGCGCTGCTCAACCTCTCCCGCGACCAGCTCGACCGCGCCGCGGAGACCCGGATGCTGGCCGAGAACTGGCGCGAGGGCCTCGCGGGCTCCAAGGCAGTGGTCGTGGCCAACGCCGACGATCCGCTGGTGGTGTGGGCCGCGTCCTCCTCCCCCAATGTGATCTGGGTCGCGGCCGGGCAGATGTGGAAGGACGACGCCTGGTCCTGCCCGTCCTGCGGCGGTGTGATGCAGCGGCCGGGCGACGACTGGTTCTGCGGCGAGTGCGGCTTCCGCCGGCCGACGCCGAGCTGGGCCCTCTCCGGCGACCACGTGCTCGACCCGCACGGCTCGGCCTGGCCGATCCACCTCCAGCTGCCGGGCCGCGCCAACAAGGCCAACGCGGCCTCCTCGGCCGCCGTCGCCGCCGTGTTCGGGGTACCGCCGCAGGTCGCCCTGGAGCGCATGTACCAGGTGCAGGCCGTGGCCGGGCGCTACGACATCGTCCAGTTCCAGGAGCGGGACCTGCGCCTGCTGCTCGCGAAGAACCCCGCGGGCTGGCTCGAAACGTTTTCCCTGATCGACCCGCCGCCGACGCCGGTGATCCTCTCGGTGAACGCGCGCGGCGCCGACGGCACCGACACCTCCTGGCTGTGGGACGTCGACTACACGCGTCTGACCGGGCACCCGATCTGTGTCATCGGCGACCGCAAGCTGGACCTCGCGGTGCGTCTGGAGGTCGCGAACCAGCAGTTCCAGGTCTGCGAGAACCTCGACCAGGCGGTGCAGCTCTGCCCGCCCGGCCGGATCGAGGTCATCGCCAACTACACCGCCTTCCAGGACCTGCGCCGCCGCGTCGGCAACTGACGTACCCGTAAGGACAGTGACTTCATGAGCGACAACCAACTGCGGGTCGTCTGGATCTACCCGGACCTGCTGAGCACCTACGGCGACCAGGGCAACGTCCTCGTGGTGGAGCGGCGGGCCCGGCAGCGCGGCCTGGACGTGGCCCGGCTGGACGTGCGCAGCGACCAGCCGATCCCGACCTCCGGCGACATCTACCTGATCGGCGGCGGCGAGGACCGGCCGCAGCGGCTCGCGGCCGAGCGGCTGCGCCGGGACGGCGGTCTGCACCGGGCCGTGGGCAACGGCGCGATCGTGTTCTCGGTCTGCGCCGGCTACCAGATCCTCGGCCACGAGTTCGTCAACGACCTCGGCCAGCGCGAGCCCGGCCTCGGTCTGCTGGACGTGGTCTCGGTGCGCGGCGAGGGCGAGCGGTGCGTCGGTGACGTGCTCGCCGACATCGACCCGCGGCTCGGCCTGCCCCCGCTGACCGGTTTCGAGAACCACCAGGGCGTCACCCACCTCGGCCCCACCGCCCGCCCCTTCGCCCAGGTCCGCCTCGGCAACGGCAACGGCACCGGCGACGGCACCGAGGGCGCGTACAACGACACCGTGTTCGGTACGTACATGCACGGGCCGGTGCTCGCCCGCAACCCGCTCATCGCCGACCTGCTGCTGAAGCTGGCGCTGGACGTCAACGCCCTGCCGCCGACCGACGACCGCTGGTACGAGGCGCTGCGCAACGAGCGGATCGCGGCCGCCCAGCAGCCCGCCTGACCTGCGCTTCCAGGGGTACTGAAGCGGCCTTCCAGCGCGCGGTGCCACCGTGTTCACCGGGCCCGCCTGACGGCACGTCCGCTCACATGTGCGGGCGCGTCCAGCAGGCGGACGCCGGGTACGGTGCCACCCCCTCACGCCGGTAGGGTGGCCGGGATCAAGCCGGACAGCGCGGTCCGGTCCCCGGCCCACGTTGAGAAGGTATTTCGGGCTATGCGCATTGGTGTCCTCACGTCCGGCGGCGACTGCCCCGGCCTGAACGCCGTCATCCGGTCCGTCGTGCACCGTGCCGTCGTCGACCACGGCGACGAGGTCATCGGTTTCCGGGACGGCTGGAAAGGCCTCCTGGAGTGCGACTACCTCAAGCTCGACCTCGACGCGGTGGGCGGCATCCTCGCCCGCGGCGGCACCATCCTCGGCTCCTCCCGGGTCCAGCCCTCGCATCTGCGGGACGGCGTGGAGCGGGCCAAGGGGCATGTGGCGGAACTCGGGCTCGACGCGATCATCCCGATCGGCGGCGAGGGCACGCTGAAGGCGGCCCGGCTGCTGTCGGACGGCGGCCTGCCGATCGTCGGGGTGCCCAAGACTATCGACAACGACATCGCCGTCACCGATGTGACCTTCGGCTTCGACACGGCCGTGGGCGTCGCCACCGAGGCGCTCGACCGGCTCAAGACGACCGCCGAGTCCCACCAGCGGGTGCTGGTCGTGGAGGTCATGGGCCGTCACACCGGCTGGATCGCGCTGCACTCCGGCATGGCGGCCGGCGCGCACGCGATCGTGGTCCCCGAGCGCCCCTTCGACATCGAGGAGCTGGCCCGCAAGGTGGGCGAGCGGTTCGAGGCGGGCAAGCGGTTCGCGATCGTGGTGGCCGCGGAGGGCGCGAAGCCCGCGCCGGGCTCCATGGAGTTCGACGAGGGCGGCAAGGACGTCTACGGTCACGAGCGCTTCGCGGGCATCGCGCGCCAGCTCTCCATCGAGCTGGAGCACCGGCTCGGCAAGGAGGCCCGCCCGGTCATCCTCGGGCACGTGCAGCGCGGCGGTACGCCGACCGCGTACGACCGGGTGCTCGCCACGCGCTTCGGGTGGCACGCGGTGGAGGCCGTGCACCGCGGCGAGTTCGGCATGATGACGGCGCTGCGCGGAACGGACATCGTCATGGTGTCCCTGGCCGAGGCCGTCGAGACGCTGAAGACGGTGCCGGAGGACCGGTACGCCGAGGCGGAGTGCGTCCTGTAGGTCCCCTCCGGCCGCGATCCGGCCGTGCTCGACCCGCCCCCGGTCACGAGGCTGACCGGGGGCCGTTCTAATGTGGGGCCGGACAGACTCGCACAACCCCCACGAAACAGGAGCCGGCGGATGGATCACAGCGGGCACGGGACGATGGTGGATCTGCCACCGTTCACGCTGGGCCGGGGGCTCCAGTGGTCGCCCGACCCCTTCTTCCTGGTCGCCTGTCTCCTGGGGCTCGCCCTGTACGGATGGGGTGTGGTGCGGCTGCGGCGGCGCGGGGACTCCTGGCCGGTGGCCCGCACGGTGTCGTTCGTCGCCGGTGTGCTGAGCATCGCGCTGATGATGTGCACCGCGCTCAACGACTACGGCATGGTCATGTTCAGCGTGCACATGGTGCAGCACATGGTGATCAGCATGCTGTCGCCGATCCTGATCCTGCTCGGGGCGCCGATGACGCTGGCGCTGCGCGCGCTGCCGGTCGCGGGCCGGGGCCGCAAGGGGCCGCGCGAACTGCTGCTGGCGCTGCTGCACAGCCGCTACATGCGGATCGTCACGCATCCGGTGTTCACCATCCCGCTGTTCATCGCGAGCCTGTACGCCCTGTACTTCACTCCGCTCTTCGACTTCCTGATGGGCTCGCCGACCGGGCACATCGCGATGATGCTGCACTTCCTCGCGGTGGGCGTGGTGTTCTTCTGGCCGATCATCGGCGTGGACCCCGGGCCGCACCGGCCCGGCTATCTCATGCGGATGCTGGAGCTGTTCGCGGGCATGCCGTTCCACGCGTTCTTCGGTATCGCGCTGATGATGGCGTCCGCCCCGATGGTCAAGACCTTCGAGAACCCACCGGCCTCGCTGGGGATCGACGCCCTCTCCGACCAGAACGCGGCCGGCGGTATCGCCTGGGCGTTCAGCGAGATTCCGTCCGTGCTGGTGCTGATCGCGCTGCTGTTCCAGTGGTACGGCTCGGAACAGCGGCAGGCCAAGCGCAAGGACCGGGCCGCCGACCGGGACGGCGACAAGGAACTTGAGGCATACAACGCCTATTTGGCCTCACTCAACGCAAAAAGCGGACAATCGGCGTGAACGGCGTCTGCGTTCACTAGCATGAGGCGCGTCGGGGGAACCTTCGGTAACTGAGCGCGGGCGCGGCCACCTGGACCATCGCGGAACCGGGGAGTCACCGGATGCCTTCAGGAGCGTGGACGTCGGGGGTGGGCCGGGTCGTCGCCGGCCGTTATCTGCTGCTGCACCGGCTGGGCGCCGGCGGCCGGGGGCCGGTCTGGCTGGCCCACGACCGGAGCCTGGTGTGCGAGGTCGTCCTCAAGGAGATCGCGGGACCGGGCCCGCTCACGGGCGGGCCGCCGGACCATCCGCACGTGGTGACCGCGCTCGACGTGCTGGAGCACGAGGGGCGGCCGTGGATCGCCACCGAGTACGTGGCGGGCGCGGTGGCTCTGCGGGACCTCGTCGGGCGGCACGGCCCGCTCGCCCCGGCCGAGTGCGCACGCGTCGGCCTCGCCGTGCTGGACGCGCTGTCCGCCGGGCACGAGCAGGGGATCGCGCACGGGGACGTGCAACCGGCGAAGGTGCTGCTCGCGCCGGACCGGACGGGCGCCCCGCACGGCCGGGTGCTGCTCGACGACTACGGGGTGCCGGGACCGCCGGACGCGGGGACCGGGCCGGCGTGGACGCGGGGCCGTCCGGCCCCGGGGCGGGTCGGGGGCGGGCCCCCGGGTCCGGCCGCCGATCTCTTCGGCCTGGGGTGCACCCTCTACTTCGCCGCCGAGGGACGGGCGCCGTTCGCGGGTGAGCCGCACGCGGCGGCGGACGAACCGCCGCCCGCAGCTCACGCCGGCGCGCTCGCCCCGCTCGTCCGGGCGCTGCTCGCGCGGGACCCGGCGCTGCGGCCGTCGGTGGCCGAGGCGCACGCCGCGCTGTCCCGGGTCCTGGTGCCGCAGGGCGATCCGCACGGCCGCCCCCGGACCGACCCGGAATCCCAGCCGCAGTGGGCGGTCACCGTCCCGCCGCCCTCGGGGCCGCGACACGCCCGGCGCCGGATGCCGCGCACCGCGCTCGCCGGGCTGCTCTCCGTCGCGCTCGTGGCGGGCGGCGTCTGGTACGCGGTGGCCGATCAGGCCGGGGCCGAGAAATCGGCTCCGCCCTACGGCGCGGGCGTCGGGCTCGCCCGGCCGCTCCAGGAGGGCGACTGCGTGCTCACGGACTGGCCTGGGACCGTGCCCTTCCACGGGACGCCCCGGCTGACCCTGGATCCGAGCTGCGCGGACAGGGATCCGGACGGCCAGGTGGTGGCGCTGATGGCGGCCGGTTCGGCGGAGCGGGCCCCGGTCGAGGGGCAGGCGCGCTGCGAGGAGCTGACGCGGGAGCTGCGGAGCGGGCTCGCGGACGTGCGGGCCCTAGCGGTGGTTCCGACCGAGGCCGGGTTCGAGGCGGCCGGGCGGCGCACCGCCTGTCTGGTGCTGGGCGCGCACGGACCGCTGTACGGGCCGCTCGGCGGCCATCGCGAGCCGGGCACGGCCTTCGCGGACACCGCGACGATGCAGCGCCGGGACTGCCTGGACGTACGTTCGAATGGGGAGGCGAGGCTGGTGTCCTGCGCGGGCACCTATGACGAGCAGGTGCTCGGATTCACCCGTTTGGGTCAGAGTGTGACGCTCGCCGAGGCCCGTACCGCGTCCGGGCCCGCCTGCGCCCGTGAGGTGCCGCCGCGCGACTACGGTTTCGACCCCTCCGTCTATGCCGCCGGGTCCCGGACCAGCCCCGGTCCCTGGAAATCGGGCACACATTTCGTCGTGTGCACCGTACGGAAGCAGAACGGGGGCACCATGGAGGGGGACGAACCATGAGGAGGGTGTTGCGATGCCCGGTTCTACGGACGGCTCTACACGGACGATGGGGGTGCTCACCGTCGGCGGACTCGTCGTGGTGACCGCCTACACGGTGGCGCTCGGCAGCAACGGCTGGCTGTGGTTCGGCTGGGTCGTGCTCGGGCTGATCACTCTCGGCATGGTGGTCACCAAACCCTCGTGACCCTCAGGCGCCGGTGAGCCGGCGCGCGGAGTGCACGCCCGGCTGGTACTTGGGCAGCCGGGCGGTCACCTTCATCCCCGCTCCCACGGCGGTCTCGATGACGAGGCCGTGGTCGTCTCCGTAGACCTGCCGGAGCCGGTCGTCGACATTGGAGAGTCCGATGCCGCCGGACGGGCTGACCTCGCCGGCGAGGATACGGCGCAGCAGGGCGGGATCCATTCCGGCGCCGTCGTCCTCGATGACCACCAGGGCCTCGGCGCCGGCGTCCTGTGCCGTGATGCTGATCCGGCAGGTGCCGCTGGAGGCAGCCCTGCCCTCCAGGCCGTGCTTGACGGCGTTCTCCACGAGCGGCTGGAGACAGAGGAAGGGCAGCGCGACCGGCAGCACCTCGGGGGCGATCTGGAGGGTGACGGCGAGACGGTCCCCGAAGCGGGCCCTCACCAGCGCCAAGTACTGGTCGATGGCGTGCAGTTCGTCGGCGAGCGTGGTGAAGTCCCCGTGCCTGCGGAACGAGTAGCGGGTGAAGTCCGCGAACTCCAGGAGCAGTTCACGGGCGCGCTCGGGGTCGGTGCGGACGAACGAGGCGATCACGGCGAGCGAGTTGAAGATGAAGTGCGGGGATATCTGGGCCCGCAGCGCCTTGATCTCGGCCTCGATCAGCCGGGTGCGGGACTGGTCGAGATCGGCCAGCTCCAATTGGACGGAGACCCAGCGGGCGACCTCCCCGGCGGCCCGGACCAGGACCGCGGACTCGCGGGGCGCGCAGGCGACCAGCGTGCCGTGGACCCGGTCGTCGACGGTCAGCGGGGCGACGACCGCCCAGCGCAGCGGGCATTCGGGGGTGTCGCAGGTCAGCGGGAACGCCTCGCCCCGACCGGAGTCCAGCGGTCCGGGCAGGCGTTCCATGATCTCGGCGCGGTGGTGGGCGCCCACGCCGTCCCAGGCCAGCACCTCCTCCCGGTCGGTCAGGCAGAGCGCGTCGGTGCCGAGCAGGGAGCGCAGCCGACGGGCGGACCGTCGGGCGGTCTCCTCCGTCAGCCCCGCCCGCAGCGGAGGCGCGGCGAGGGCGGCGGTGTGCAGGGTCTCGAAGGTGGCGTGTTCGACGGGCGTGCCCAGTCCGCCCTGGCTCTCGGGGCGCGCGGTGCGCCGCCCGAGCCAGAACCCGGCGGCCAGCAGCGGGAGTACGGCCACGCACAGTCCGGCGATGAATCCGCTCATGCCCTCGCCTCTCCCCCGGCCGGAGGCGTGCCCGGCCCGTGTTCCGTCATGGCTTCACCTGCGCCAGTTCCTCCGGGAGGTGGAACCGGGCCAGGATCGCCGGCGTCCCGGCAGGCACCCGGTTCGGGGTGGCCAGGGACACCAGGATCATCGTCAGGAAGCCCAGCGGTACCGACCAGAGGGCCGGCCAGGCCAGCAGGGCGTGCAGCGCGCCGGCGCCGGGGAAGCCGGCCATGGTCGCGGCGACGGCGAGCAGGGCCGAGCCGCCGCCCACCAGCATTCCGGCGGCGGCCCCCTGCGGGGTGAGCCGGCGCCACCAGATCCCGAGCACGAGCAGCGGGCAGAACGAGGACGCGGACACCGCGAACGCCAGCCCCACCGCGTCGGCCACCGGAAGCCCGCCCACCAGGACGCTCGCCGCGAGCGGCACGGCCATCGCGATCAGCGTGCCGAGCCTGAAGTGCCGTACGCCGCGGGAGGGGAGGACGTCCTGGGTGAGGACGCCCGCGACGGCCATGGTCAGTCCGGAGGCGGTGGACAGGAACGCGGCGAAGGCTCCGCCGGCCACCAGCGCGCCCAGCAGGTCGCCACCCAGGCCGCCGATCATGCGTTCCGGCAGCAGCAGGACGGCCGCGTCCGCGTGGCCGGAGAGGGTGAGTTCGGGGGCGTACAGGCGGCCGAGGGCGCCGTAGACCGGGGGCAGCAGGTAGAAGACGCCGATCAGGCCGAGGACGGCGACGGTGGTGCGGCGGGCGGCGACGCCGTGCGGGCTGGTGTAGAAGCGGACGACGACATGGGGCAGGCCCATGGTGCCGAGGAAGGTGGCGAGGATCAGCCCGTAGGTGGCGTACAGCGGGCGTTCGCCGCGGCTCTCGGCCTGGGACGGGGAGAGGCCGCCGTCGCCGGTGCGTCCGGGGTCGGGCACGTCGGCGCCCGGGGCGAAGGTCAGCCGGGTGCCGGCGTCGATGCGATGGGTTCCCGCGGGGAGTCGGAGCCGTTCGTCCTCGTGGGTCCGGCCGTCGACGGTGCCGCTGACGGTGACGGTCAGGGGCCGCTCCAGGCGCAGGTCGAGGCGGTCGTCGACGCGCACGACGCGCTGTTCGCGGAAGGTCGCGGGCTCGTCGAAGGCGTGGTGGGGGGCGCCGTCGCGCTGCCAGGCGAGGACCAGGAACAGGGCGGGCACCAGCAGCGCGGTGAGCTTCAGCCAGTACTGGAACGCCTGGACGAAGGTGATGCTGCGCATGCCGCCCGCCGCGACGATGGCGACCACCACGACCGCCACGATCACTCCGCCGAGGGAGTCGGGCGCCCCGGTGAGGACCGTCAGCGTCAGCCCGGCGCCCTGGAGCTGGGGCAGCAGATAGAGCCAGCCGACGCCGACGACGAAGGCCCCGGCCAGGCGCCGTACCGCCGGGGAGGCGAGCCGGGCCTCGGCGAAGTCGGGGAGCGTGTAGGCCCCGGAGCGGCGCAGCGGGGCGGCGACGAAGAGGAGCAGGACGAGATATCCGGCGGTGTAGCCGACCGGGTACCAGAGCATGTCCGGGCCCTGGACCAGGACGAGGCCGGCGATGCCGAGGAAGGAGGCGGCGGAGAGGTACTCGCCGCTGATGGCGGCGGCGTTCAGCCGGGGGCCGACGGTGCGGGAGGCGACGTAGAAGTCGGAGGTGGTGCGGGAGATGCGCAGGCCGAAGGCGCCGACGAAGACGGTGGCGAGGACGACGAGGGCGACGGCGGGGACGGCGAAGTTCTCGTTCACGGCCCCTCAGCGGTCCTGGTCCTCGACGAGGCGGACGAAGTCCCGCTCGTTGCGCTCGGCGCGCCGCACGTACCAGCGGGCGAGCACCACGAGCGGGGCGTACAGGCAGAAGCCGAGGACCGTCCACTCCAGGCGGTCGGAGTCGGGGATGGTGGCGAACAGCAGGGGCAGCGGCAGGATCAGCAGGCCCAGCACGGCCGCCACGGCGAGCGCGGCGCGCAGTTGGGAGCGCATCAGGGAGCGGACGTAGGTGTGGCCGAGGGTGGTCTGCTCGTCGATCTCGGTGCGCGGGCGGTAGTAGCCGGAGGCGGGCCGGGTGCGGCGGGGCGGTCCGGTGACGACGACGCGGCGTTCGGCGGGGTCCTGGTGGGGCACCGTCACGTCCTCCGCATCAGCAGGTCCCGCAGCTCGCGCGCGTGACGGCGGCTGACCTGGAGTTCCTCGGCGCCGACGACGACGCTCACCGTGCCCGCGTCGAGGCGGAGTTCGCCGATGTGGCGCAGGGCGACGAGATGGCGGCGGTGGATGCGGACGAAGCCGCGGGAGCGCCAGCGCTCCTCCAGGGCGGACAGCGGGATGCGGACCAGATGGCTGCCCCGGTCGGTGTGCAGCCGGGCGTAGTCGCCCTGCGCCTCGACATGGGTGATGTCCTCGACGGGCACGAAGCGGGTGACGCCGCCGAGTTCCACGGGTATCTGGTCGGGGTCGGGTTCGTGGACGGGTATGCGGGGGCCGGTGTCGGTGCGTTCGGCGAGTTCCGCGGCCCGGCGGACGGCCTCGGCGAGCCGCTCCTTGCGGACGGGCTTGAGGACGTAGTCGACGGCCTTGAGGTCGAAGGCCTGCACGGCGAAGTCCTCGTGCGCGGTGACGAACACGACCAGCGGCGGCTTGGCGAACCCGGTGAGCAGCCGGGCCAGGTCCAGGCCGTCGAGGCCGGGCATGTTGATGTCGAGGAAGACGACGTCGATCGCCTCCGGCCCGGCGGGCCCCGACTCCAGCGCGCGGTTGATGCGGCGCAGCGCCTCGGTGGCGTCCCCGGCGCCCTGTGCGCTGCCGATGCGGGGGTCGGCGTTGAGGAGGTACAGGAGTTCCTCCAGCGAGGGGCGTTCGTCGTCGACAGCCAGGGCGCGCAGCATGAAGGTGGAGTGTAGGAGCAATTCGCGACGCTGCACACGGGCCGGGCCGCGGACGTCGGTGCTGGATAGGGTGCCGCCATGAACAGCAGGCCAGCGCCGTTCGACGAGCTCGACCGGAAGATCATCACCGCGCTGATGGCGAACGCCAGGACCAGTTTCGCCGAGATCGGCACGGCCGTCGGGCTGTCCGCGACGGCCGTGAAGCGGCGGGTGGACCGGCTGCGCGAGTCCGGGGTGATCACCGGTTTCACGGCGACGGTGCAGCCGTCGGCGCTGGGCTGGCGCACGGAGGCGTACGTGGAGGTGTACTGCGAGGGCGCGGCCCCGCCGCGGCGGCTGGCGGAGGTGGTCCGCAACCATCCGGAGATCACCGCGGCGATGACGGTGACGGGCGGCGCGGACGCGCTGCTGCACGTGCGGGCGCGGGACGTGGAGCACTTCGAGGAGGTGCTGGAGCGGATCCGTACCGAGCCGTTCATCCGGAAGACGATCAGTGTGATGGTGCTGTCCCATCTGCTCCCGGAAAGTCCGGAGGCGGGAGCGAGTCACCCGGCGCCGGACGGCGCAGCGGATCTGCGCTGAGCGGCTGAATCACGCAGCAATCCTGCGTGAACACGCAGCCCTCGTTGCTTGTCGGGCGTATGGGTCACTTTCTACCTTGGTGTCAACCCACTCCACACCGCAGGAAGCGGAGGAACCCCTCTGTGTCCGAAAGCCGTGTGCCGCGCCGGCGGCGCTTCCTCGTCTGCGAACCCAGACACTTCGCCGTGCAGTACGCGATCAATCCCTGGATGCATCCCGACACCCGGGTCGACGTCGACCTGGCCCGGGAGCAGTGGCAGTCGCTGATCCGGGCCTACCGCGTCCACGGTCACACCGTCGACACGGTGGAACCCGTCCCCGGTCTGCCCGACATGGTCTTCGCCGCCAACAGCGCGGTCGTCGTGGACGGCCAGGTCTTCGGCTCCCTCTTCCACGCCCCCGAGCGGCGCCCCGAGTCCCTCCACTACGACACCTGGTTCAAGGCGTCCGGCTACGACGTCCACCGCCCGGAGTCGGTCTGCGAGGGCGAGGGCGACCTGGTGCCGACGGGCCGGTACATCCTGGCCGGCACCGGGTTCCGCACCACCCGGGAGGCCCATCGCGAGGTCCAGGAGTTCTTCGGCGTCCCGGTGATCGGCCTGACGCTGACGGACCCGTACTTCTACCACCTGGACACCGCGCTGTTCGTGCTCGGTGAGGGCGCCCAGGAGAACATCGCCTACTACCCGGACGCCTTCTCGCCGGGCAGCCGCGAGGTGCTGCGCCGCCTGTACCCGGACGCGGTGGAGGCGACCCGCGAGGACGCGATGGCCTTCGGCCTCAACTCCGTCTCCGACGGCCTGCACGTCTTCATCTCGCCGGACGCGACCGCGCTCGCCGAGCAGCTGGCCGGCCGCGGCTACGTCCCCGTCCCCGTCGACCTGTCCGAGCTGCGCAAGGCAGGCGGCGGCGTCAAGTGCTGCACCCAGGAGATCCGCTGATGACCGCACCCGCGCACACCCGTTCGTCCGCCGACCTGATCCGTGCCGAGGAGCCCGTCCTCGCGCACAACTACCACCCGCTGCCGGTCGTCGTCGCGCGCGCCGAGGGCACCTGGGTGGAGGACGTGGAGGGCCGCCGCTACCTCGACATGCTGGCGGGCTACTCGGCGCTCAACTTCGGGCACCGCCACCCCGGCCTGGTCGAGGCCGCGCACCGGCAGCTGGACCGGCTCACCCTCACCTCCCGGGCCTTCCACAACGACCGGCTCGCCGAGTTCGCCGAGCGGCTCGCCGCGCTGACCGGCCTGGACATGGTGCTGCCCATGAACACGGGCGCCGAGGCGGTGGAGAGCGCCGTCAAGGTGGCCCGCAAGTGGGCGTACGAGGTCAAGGGCGTCCCGGCCGACCGGGCCACGATCGTGGTCGCGGCGGACAACTTCCACGGCCGTACGACGACCATCGTCAGCTTCTCCACCGACGAGTCCGCCCGCAGCGGCTTCGGGCCCTTCACGCCCGGCTTCCGGGTCGTGCCGTACAACGACCTGGCCGCGCTGGAGGAGGCCGTCGACGAGACCACGGCGGCCGTGCTCATCGAGCCGATCCAGGGCGAGGCGGGCGTGATCATCCCGGACGACGGCTATCTGGCCGGGGTCCGTGAGCTGACCCGCCGCAAGGGCTGCCTGTTCGTCGCCGACGAGATCCAGTCCGGCCTCGGCCGCACCGGGCACACCCTGGCCGTGGAGCACGAGTCGGTCGTGCCCGATCTGGTGCTGCTCGGCAAGGCGCTGGGCGGCGGAATCGTGCCGGTCTCCGCGGTGGTGGGCCGTCGGGACGTGCTCGGGGTCCTCCGGCCGGGTGAACACGGCTCGACCTTCGGCGGCAACCCGCTGGCCGCCGCCGTCGGCACGGCCGTGGTGGAGCTGCTGGAGACCGGTGAGTTCCAGCGCCGGGCGGCCGAACTGGGCGCCGGGCTGCGGGACGGTCTGACCGGGCTGGTCGGCAGGGGCGTCGTCGGCTTCCGCGCCCGCGGCCTGTGGGCGGGCGTCGACATCGACCCGGCCGTGGGCAGCGGACGGGAGATCAGCGAGCGGCTGATGGCGGAGGGCGTGCTGGTCAAGGACACCCACGGGTCCACCGTCCGGCTGGCCCCGCCGCTGACGATCACCGCCGAGGAGCTGGCGGGCGCGCTGGCCTCGCTGGAGAAGGTGCTGGCCCGGGGCTGAGGCCGCGCGCGGTGGCCGACTCCGCCCCGCGCTGCCAGGGTGAACACTGAGGTCTGAGGTGGTGGACCACTGACGTAGACCTCAGGGACTCATCGCGACTCTCAGCGACGGAGAGGCCGGCCGTGGGCACACACGAGGAGCAACCCATCGAGCGGCATCGGTTCGACGTGGCCGATGCCGTACCGGTGCTGCTCGACGCCCAGGGACTGGTGACCTGCTGGACCGGCCAGGCCCGGCGGCTGCTGGAGCACCCGGCGGCCCGGGTGGTGGGACGGCCGGTGGCCGAGCTGCTGACGCCCGCGGACGCGGCCCGCGTCCCCGAACTGGCCGAGCGCTGTCGCCGGGACGGCGGCTGGGCCGGACTGCTGACCGCCCGGCACGCCGACGGTCGGCCGGTGCGGCTGATGGTGCGGGTCGTCGCGGCGCCGGAACCCGACGGCCCGGCGCGCTGGCTGGCCCTGCTCTCCGAGATGGAGCGGGCACCCGGCTGGGACATGAGCCGCACGGTGCTGGAGCAGATGGTGGACCGGTCGCCCGTCGGGATAGCGATCGTGGACACGGATCTGAAGTTCGTGTGGTCCAACGCGGCGCTGGAGGAGTTCGGCGGCGGAGAGCCCTTCGAACGGCTGGGGCAGCGCCTCGCGGACATCCAGCCCGGCCTGGACGCCTCGGCCGTCGAGGCGCAGATGCGCCGGGTGCTGGAGACCGGGGAACCGGTCGTCGGGTACGAGCACCTCGGCCATGTGCGCTCGGCACCGTACCGGGAGACGGCGCACATGATGTCGTTCACCCGGCTGGAGGACGCGCGGGGCAGGGCGATGGGCGTCTACTACACGGTCGTCGACGTCAGCGACCGGCACCGGGCCCGCCGCCGCCTGGCCCTGCTGGACCGGGCGGGCCGGCACATCGGGCGCACCCTGGACGTGGTGCACACCGCCCAGGAGCTGGCGGACGTGGCCGTGCCGAGCTTCGCGGACGTGGTCCGGGTGGATCTGCTGGACTCCGTCCTGCACGGCGCCGAGCCCTCCCCCGGTCCGCTGACCGGAACGGCGCCGGTGCGGCTGCGCCGGGCCGGGCACCGCTCGGAGCACGAGGACGAGGCGGCCGGCCTCGGGGAGACGGCCGAGTATCCCGCCGGGTCGCCGCCGATCCGCTGTCTGACCGACGGAGACTCCTGGCGCGCCGAGCGGCTCGACCCGCTCGCCCGGGAGTGGGCCACGGACGTGCTGGGCCACGAGGCCACGCTGCGGGAGCTGGGGCTGCACAGCGCGATGATCGTGCCCGTCCGGGCCCGGGGCGTCACCCTGGGCATCACGACCTTCTTCCGGCGCAGCCGCAAGGAACCGTTCGACGAGGACGACCTGCGTCTCGCCGAGGACCTGGTCTCGCGGGCCGCGGTCTGCGTGGACAACGCCCGCCGCTACACGCGCGAGCGCGACGCGGCCCTGGTGCTCCAGCGCAGTCTCCTGCCGCACCGGCTGTCGGAGCAGGACGCCGTGGAGGTCGCCGCCTGCTACCGGCCCGCGGACGAGCTGACCGGCCTGGGCGGCGACTGGTACGACGTGGTACCGCTGTCCGGGGCGCGGGTGGCGCTGGTGGTGGGCGAGGTCCCCGGGCACGGCATCGGCGCCGCCGCCTCCATGGGCCGGCTGCGCACCGCCGTACGGACACTGGCCGCCCTGGACCTGCGGCCCGAGGAGGTCCTGGCGCACCTGGACGACCTGGTGGGGCGCACGGCCCGGGACGAGGGCGGACCGCCGTACGTCACGGGACTGGAGGGCGCCGACAGCATGCAGGCGGTGGGGGCGGGCTGCGTGTACGCGGTGTACGACCCCGTCGACGGGCAGTGCACGATGGCCGCCGCCGGGCATCCCGGCCCGGCCGTGGTGCTGCCCGACGGGGAGGCCACCTTCGTGAAGCTGCCGCAGGGGCCGCCGCTCGGCGTGGGCGGGCCGCCCTTCGAGTCCGTCGAGTCGGTGCTCGCCGAGGGCAGTGTCCTCGCCCTGTACACCGACGGTCTGCTGGCCCGCGGGGAGGCCGACCCGGACCGGCTCCGTCCGGCGCTGGAGCGTCCGGCGGCCTCGCTCGCCCTGCACTCCCGGGCCGTGGTCGACGCGCTGGTACCGGTGCGCCCCGACGACGACGTGGTCCTGCTGATGGCCCGCACCCGGCTGCTGGGGGCGGACCAGGTCGCGGACTGGGACCTGCCGAGCGACCCGGCCGTGGTGGCCGACGCCCGTAAGAACGCCTCCCGGCAGCTCTCCGCGTGGGGCCTGGAGCACCTGGCCTTCACCACCGAGCTCGTCGTCAGCGAACTGGTCACCAACGCGATCCGGTACGCGTCAGGACCGATCCGGCTGCGGCTGATCAGGGAGCGCACGCTGATCTGCGAGGTCCTCGACGGCGGCGCCTCCGCGCCGCATCTGCGCCACCCCCGGGTCACCGACGAGGGCGGACGGGGGCTGCTGCTGGTGTCCCAGTTCAGCCAGCGGTGGGGCACCCGTTTCGCGCCCGAGGGGAAGATCATCTGGGCCGAGCAGTCCCTCACCGACCCGATGGAGTGAGCGGCTGGAGCGGATCCGTACGGAGGCGGGGCGAGACCGGGAAGGTCCCGGTGGTGAGGCAGGAGCCATGAACGACACGGAGATCGACTACGCGGCGGTCTTCCATGCGCTGCCCGGCATCGTCGCCCTGCTGACCCCCGACCTGGTCTACGCGGACGTCAACGAGGAGTTCCTGCACGCGACCGGCCGCAGACGGGAGGATCTGATCGGCCGCTATCTGTTCGACGCCTTCCCGGAAAACCCCAACGACCCCGCCGCGACCGGCATGCGCAATGTCTCCGCCTCGCTCCAGCGCGTGCTCTCCACCGGCGAGCGGGACGCGATGGCCGTCCAGCGCTACGACGTGGAGTCCGTCGAACGCCCCGGGCACTGGGAGGAGCGGTACTGGAGCCCGGTCAACGCCCCGGTCCTCGGGCCGGACGGACAGGTCGTCCTGCTGGTGCACCGGGTGGAGGAGGTCACGGAGCTGATCCGGGGCCGCGGCAGATCCTCCGCCGACCGCGCCCGGGTGCTGGAGGCCGAGCTGTACACCCGGGCCCGGGAACTGCAGGAGCTGAACGACCGTCTGCGCCAGGCCCACGCCCGCGAACGGGAGGTGGCGCTGGCCCTCCAGGAGGCGATGCTGCCCGCCCGCCGCAAGGTCCGCCACCAGGCCGTGGCCGTGCGCTACCGGCCGGCGGTCGGCGCGCTGAACGTGTGCGGCGACTGGTACGACATGGTCGACCTGGTGGGCGGCAACCGGCTCGGGGTGTCGGTCGGCGACGTCGTCGGGCACGGCCTCGGGGCCGCGTGCGTCATGGGCCAGCTGCGCAGCGCGCTGAGCGCCGCCTCCCGGGTCGCCGCCGGACCCGCCCAGGCCCTCGACGTCCTCGGCCGGTACGCGCATGTCGTCGTCGGCGCGGAGTCGGCGACCGCGGTCACCACCTTCGTCGACTTCGACCGGCGGACCATCTCCTACAGCAGCGCCGGCCATCTGCCGCCGGTGCTGCTGCACGCCGACGGCCGGGTGGAGTTCCTGGACCGGGCCACCGACCCCCCGCTCGACGCCCATCCCGATCCGATGCCGAGACCGCAGGCGGAGACCCGGTTCACCGAGGGCGCCACGCTGGTGCTCTACACCGACGGCCTGGTCGAACGGCGGCGGGAGGACATCCACGACAGCCTGGCCCGGCTGGCCGGCTCCCTGGTGGAGCACCGCCACGACGACCCCGAGGCCTTCGCCGACGCGGTCCTGCTGGATCTGCTGCCGCACGGCGGCGCCACCGACGACACCGCACTGGTGGTGGTGCGCCTCTGACGGAACGTGAGAGCGCTGTCAAGGTCGTCGGAAAGGTCTGCGCCACTCCCCCCGGTACCGGTTCCGGCCTCCGCCGCCCAGCCCTACACTGGCACCCCCACAGCACCCTGGCTGACCTGCCGGAACACGGCAGTTGAGCCGATCCGCCGGAGTGGAGGAGCAACTCCTTGTTCTACTACCTGCTCAAGTACGTGTTGCTGGGGCCCTTGTTGAGACTGGTGTTCCGGCCCCGCACCGAGGGCCTCGACCATGTGCCGTCGTCCGGCGCCGCGATAGTCGCCGGCAACCACCTCTCGTTCTCGGACCACTTCCTGATGCCCGCGATCCTCAAGCGCCGCATCACCTTCCTGGCCAAGGCCGAGTACTTCACCGGCCCCGGGCTCAAGGGCCGCCTGACGGCCTTCTTCTTCCGCAGCGCCGGGCAGATCCCGGTCGACCGCTCCGGCAAGGAGGCCGGCAAGGCCGCGATCCGCGAGGGCCTCGGTGTGCTGAGCAAGGACGAACTGCTCGGCATCTACCCGGAGGGCACCCGCTCCCACGACGGCCGCCTGTACAAGGGCAAGGTCGGTGTCGCCGTGATGGCGCTGAGGGCGGGCGTGCCGGTGATCCCCTGCGCGATGATCGGCACCTTCGAGGCCCAGCCGCCGGGCAAGGTGATCCCCAACCTCCACCCGGTGCGGATCCGCTTCGGGGAGCCCCTCGACTTCTCCCGCTACGCGGGCATGGAGAACGAGAAGGCGGTGCTGCGCGCGATCACCGACGAGATCATGTACGCCATCCTGTCGCTGTCCGGACAGGAGTACGTCGACGAGTACGCGGCGGTGGTGAAGGCCGCGCAGGCGGGCGAGGCCAGGGCGCGGCGCTTCCCGAGGATGCCGCTCGGCTGACCGCCCCGGTGTTCACGCGGTGAGGGACGCCAGCGCCTCGTCCAGTGTTCACGCGGTGAGGGACGCCAGCGCCTCGTCCAGGACGCGGCGCAGCAGCCTCGCGTCCGGGGCGACGGCGGTGACCAGCGCGGCGGGCCCGGGCAGCGGGAACAGCACGGCGTTCTCGGCGAGGCAGCGGGCGGTCACCGGTTCCTTCTCGAACTCCGGCCGCGCGACGACGAGTTGCCCGATCGCACGCAGTCCGGCGAGTCCGGCGGGCCCGTCCCAGCCGCCCGGGGCGCCGGGGCCGCAGGCCAGTTCCTGGTCCAGCACGGTCCGCCCGGCGATCCGCAGCGTGAGCCGGCTGGTGAGCCGTCCGGGCTCCTCCCCCACCCGGCCGAGGACCTGCTCCTCGCGCAGGACGAGCCGGGCTCCCGCCGCCAGGTCGGCCCGGGTGGTGACCCGCAGGTCGCTGCCTTGCGCGGAGATCAACTGCTCGGGCAGCCAGTGCAGTTCGCCGCGGTCGGCGACGGTGAGGCGGACGTCGTAGTGGGCCTCGCCCTTGGCCTGGCCCGGCAGCGCGATGGTCGCGGCGGCGGACCCGACGTGCAGCCGCGCCCCCTCCGCCACCTCGGCCTCGACGGCGAACCGGTCGCCGCCGAGCGGGCCGCTCATCGCGCCCACGAGCATGACCCGCGCCTCGGTGCCGCTCGCCCGGGTGCGGCGCGGCGCGAGCGGCCCCTGCCCTTCCAGCACCGGCAGCGCGGTGCCGCCCCGGCCGTCCTCCCGGGCCGCGATGCGTGCGGTGGCGGCGACGCCGGTGGAGATCACGCCGGTGGAGATCACGCCGACCACGCGGCGAGTTGCGCGCGCACCCAGTCGGCGACGTCCCGGACGCCGTCCTCGCCGCGCAACGACTGGAAGACCACGGGAAGTTCGGCCCGCTGGGCCTTGGCGTCGGCCGCCATCCGGGCGAGGTCGGAGCCGACGTGGGGGGCCAGGTCGGTCTTGTTGACGACGAGCAGGTCGGCAGTGGTCACGCCGGGTCCGCCCTTGCGCGGGATGTCGTCGCCGCCCGCGACGTCGATCACGAAGATCTGCGCGTCGACGAGCCCCTTGGAGAAGGTCGCGGTGAGGTTGTCGCCGCCGGACTCCACCAGGATGAGGTGGAGCGGCCCGACCTCGTCCTCCAGGTCCTCGACGGCTTCGAGGTTGGCGGAGATGTCGTCCCTGATCGCGGTGTGCGGACAGGCGCCCGTCTCCACGGCGGTGATCCGCTCGGGCGGCAGCACGGCCTCCCGGAGCAGGAACTCGGCGTCCTCGCGGGTGTAGATGTCGTTGGTGACGACGGCGAGGGAGAGTTCGTCGCGCAGGGCCCGGCAGAGCGCGGCGACGGTGGCGGTCTTCCCGGACCCCACCGGGCCGCCGAGCCCGATCCGCAGGGCGCGCCGCGAACCGTCGGGGCGGCGGGCGTCGGCGCTCACGGCGGCGGGACCGTCGTGGGAGTGGTCGAGATGCATGGGAGGCTCCGTTTCTTCGGGGTTTCGGCCCGTCCCGGGTCCGAGGGTCGGTGCGGTCAGGACGCGAACAGCCGTACGGCCCAGGAGGCGTGGGCCTCGGCGCCGATCTCCAGCAGCGGGGAGGAGCCGGCGGGCAGGGCGTCGACCCCCTCGTCGAGCGCCGTGCGGGCCGCGGTGACGGCGGACTCGGCCACCACGTCCAGTTCCGGCGCCAGCCGCGCCAGGACGGCCGTGGCCCGGAAGGGGTCCAGGCTCAGCAGCCGCACCGTCGCGGACGCTGGCCCGCTGACGCTCTCGTAGACCGCGCAGTACGCGGCGTCCATCGGGCCGAGACCGGCCGCGCGGGCGGTCACGCCCAGCACCACCGGCTGATGCGCGCCCTTGGGGAACTGCCCTGCCAGGGCGTCGAGTTCGGGCGACGGCCAGGTGGCGCGGGCGGCCCGCACCAGCTGCCGCCCGAGTCTGCGCGCGGCGAGCCGCAGCGCGGGCGACGGGGTGCGGGCGTCCGCGGCCGCGTCCAGGGCGACGGGGTCCATACCGAGCGCGGCGGCCGCCGCGAACGCCGCGGCCACCCTTCCGGCCGTGTGCAGCCGTCCGCGGCAGAACTCCTCCAGGTCCGCCGCCCCGGTGACCCGGCCCGCCTTGACGGCCTCCTCCGCGCCCCCGGAGTGCGCGTGTCCTCCGGCGGGGAAGCGGCCGTCGGCGAGGACGAGCAGTGCTGCCCTGGACATCAGAAGAGGAAGTAGCGCTGAGCCATGGGCAGTTCAGCGGCGGGAGTGGCCTCGACCAGCTCCCCGTCGATGTGGACGGCGAAACTGTCGGGGTCCACCCGCACCTCGGGCCGGGCGTCGTTCTGCCGCATGTCGGCCTTGGTGACCCCGCGTGTGGACTCGATCGGCACGAACTTCTTGCCGAGCGCGAGCCGTTCCGGCAGCCCGTCCTCGATGGCGAGGGGCGCCACGAAGTTCAGGGAGTTCGACGCCGGTCCGCGCCCGATCGCGCCGAACATCGGGCGCGGGAGGATCGGCTGGGGCGTGGGGATGGAGGCATTGGCGTCGCCCATCTGCGCGTACGCGATCTGGCCGCCCTTGAGGACCAGGTGCGGCTTGACCCCGAAGAAGGCGGGTTCCCACAGCACGAGGTCGGCGAGCTTGCCGGTCTCGACGGAGCCGACCTGCCCGGCGATGCCCTGGGCCAGTGCCGGGTTGATCGTGTACTTGGCGACGTAGCGCCGCACCCGGTGGTTGTCCGCGCGGCCGTCGCCCGGCAGCGCGCCCCGCCGGCGCTTCATCACGTGCGCGGTCTGCCAGGTCCGCAGGACGACCTCGCCGACGCGGCCCATGGCCTGCGAGTCGGAGGAGATGATCGAGATGGCCCCGAGGTCGTGCAGGACGTCCTCGGCGCCGATGGTCGAGGGCCGGATCCGGGACTCGGCGAAGGCCAGGTCCTCGGGCACCGCCGGGTTGAGGTGGTGGCAGACCATCAGCATGTCGAGGTGTTCCTCGGCGGTGTTGACGGTGAAGGGCCGGGTCGGGTTGGTGGAGCTGGGCAGCACATGGGACTCGGAGACCACGGTCATGATGTCCGGCGCGTGCCCACCGCCCGCGCCCTCGGTGTGGTAAGCGTGGATGCCCCGGCCGCCGATGGCGGCGAGGGTGTCCCCGACGAACCCGGCCTCGTTGAGGGTGTCCGTGTGGATGGCGACCTGGATGCCGGTCCGGTCGGCGACGGTCAGCGAGGCGTCGATGACGGCGGGCGTGGAGCCCCAGTCCTCGTGCAGTTTCAGCGCCATCGCGCCGCCGCGGATCTGCGAGAGCATCGCCTCGTGCGAGACGGTGTTGCCCTTGCCGAGGAAGCCGATGTTGAGGGGGTAGGCCTCCATCGCCTCCAGCATCCGGGCCAGGTGCCACGGTCCCGGGGTCACGGTGGTCGCCTTGGAGCCCTCGGCCGGGCCGGTGCCGCCGCCGACCAGGGTGGTGATCCCGGAGGCCAGCGCCTCGTCGGCGATCTGCGGGCAGATGAAGTGGACATGGGCGTCGATGGCACCGGCGGTGAGGATGCGCCCGTTGCCCGCGATGATCTCGGTCTCGGGGCCGATGACCAGGTCCGGGTGGACCCCGTCCATGGTGTCGGGGTTGCCGGCCTTGCCGATGCCGGTGATCCGCCCGTCCCGTATGCCGACGTCGGCCTTGACGACGCCCCAGTGGTCGATGACCACGACACCGGTGACGACCGTGTCCGGAGTGCCGTCTGCGCGCGTAGCGCGGGACTGGCCCATGGACTCCCGGATGACCTTGCCGCCGCCGAACACGGCCTCGTCACCGGCGAGCCCGGGGCCGCCGGAGCGGTCCTCCTCGATCTCCACGAGCAGATCGGTGTCGGCGAGCCGGATCCGGTCACCGGTGGTCGGGCCGAACAGGTCGGCGTAGGCGGCACGCGAGATCTCAGGCATCGAGGGCACCTCCGGTCTCCCCGCGCAGTCCGGGCACGACACGGGCGCCGGCCAGCGGGACGAGTTCGACGTCGACGGGGATCCCGGGCTCGAAGCGCACGGCGGTGCCGGCGGCGACGTTGAGCCGCTTGCCGCGGGCGGCCGCGCGGTCGAACTCCAGTCCGGGGTTGGCCTCGGCGAAGTGGTAGTGGGAGCCGACCTGGACGGGTCGGTCGGCGGCGTTGAGCACCGTCAGCCGGGTGATCTCGCGGCCTTCGTTGTACACAATGGGCCCGTCCGCGAAGAGGACCTCACCGGGAATCATCGACAGCGCCCCTCTCAGACGATCGGCTCGTGGACGGTGACGAGCTTGGTGCCGTCGGGGAAGGTCGCCTCGACCTGGACGTCGTGGATCATCTCCGGGATGCCCGCCATGACGTCGTCGCGGGTGAGCAGTTTGCGGCCGGAGGCCATGAGCTCGGCGACCGTGCGGCCGTCCCGCGCGCCTTCGAGGATGTGCGAGGTGATGAGGGCGACCGCCTCGGGGTGATTGAGCTTCACTCCGCGGGCGCGGCGCTTCTCGGCGACGTCGGCCGCCACATGGATCAGCAGCCTCTCTTGCTCGTGCGGGGTCAGTTGCACGTCCCACCTCACAGTCCTCGCTCCGGACCGTGCGGGGCCCGGCTGCCGCGGCCACGGGCAAAGTGCCTGGTGGCGTGGAGGGAGGCTAGTTGGACCGAGTTTCGGGCACGTTAACCGAGCTGTGATCCGACCGGACCTCCGAGGCGGCGGCGACGAGGGCCTCCGACCCCCGCGCGCAGGGCTCCGAAGAGGTCCGCCCACCCTCGGCCGGAGGGCGGGCCACCCGGGCGGGCCGGACGGCTGATACCCGGGCGGGCCGGACGGCTGGCGATCAGGCTGCCCGGAACCGGAAACTGACGCGCGCTCACCTCTCACCGGCGTGCGCGCCGCGCGGGCCGTACGGTGAGCGCCGCCGGTCTCGCGTCACCACTCCCCCGCGCTCGGACAGTTGACGCAGGTGAGCCGGGTCGGACCGTCGGGACGCCACGCCGAGCCGTCCGGAGCCGAGTCGAAACGGACCAAACGACGTACCCCCTTTCAGCGTAGACATGGCTCCTTTTGTCGACCCGTCAGAGTTGCGCAACGCGCGTGGACCGAACACCGCATCGGACGTTCCGTCGCTGGTCCGGACCTCCCCGGGCACCTCGACGATCGTTCGAACGGAGCAGTGTCCACCCGAACGGGTGAGTGGTGACTAACGCCACAAATACCCGGTTCCATTGGGATTTTCGGACATCCGTGGGCCAAGATCCCTGTCTGACGACAAGCCCCCGCCACCGCGGCGGGGCGGTCCGGGCGGACGCCGAGTCCTGCCGCCGCCCGGATGACCGGTCGACAGGAGTGCATCGGCAGGAGTGGAGGACCCGAGCACGACGGGTCGCCGGCGCGGAGGTTCGCGCCGAGCAGCCCTTGGGGTGAAGCCGCATCGCGGCCGGGCAACTTCGCCAGCCCGAATCCGACAGGTCATCCTTCACAGGCGGCTGACGAAGGGTTGCGCATGACTGCGCTCAATCGTGTCCCGTCGCTGATGGTCCGGGCCGGTACGGCCTCGGCCCTCACCATCGCCGCCGTGGGCGGTTCGATCGTGGCCCCCGGCCTCTCCGCTGAGGCGGAGGCGGCCACGCCGGCGACGAAGGCACTCCAGGTCGCGGCCTCCAAGAAGGGTGCCCCGTACAAGTGGGGCGCCACCGGACCGCACCGCTTCGACTGCTCCGGGCTCACGCTGTACGCGTTCAAGAAGGCGGGCAAGAAGCTGCCCCGTACCGCGGCCCAGCAGTACAACAAGACGCGCCACATCTCCGCCAACAGCCGCAAGGCGGGTGACCTGGTGTTCTTCCACTCGGGGTCGAACATCTACCACGTCGGCATCTACGCCGGGAAGGGCAAGCTCTGGCACTCCCCGAAGACCGGGGACGTGGTGAGGCTGCAGAAGATCTGGACCAAGAGCGTCTGGTACGGCCGGGTGAGCTGACCCGGCGCCCGAGGGGCGGCGGCGTCCCTGACTCGCCGCCGCCCCGACGGGCACTCAGGAGACGGCCTCGAACAGCAGGACCGCGCCCAGGACCGTCAGGGCGGTACCGGTGACGGCCTCGACGGCACGGGCGGCCCGCGGCCGGCGCAGCCACCGGCCGAGCCGGTCCACGAGCAGCGCCACGGCCGGGAACCACAGCAGGGCCAGCACCACCACGATCAGCGCCAGCAGCAGCGTGCGGGGCAGCGCGGGAGCCCCCGCGGGCACGAACTGGGGCAGCAGGCTCAGGAAGGTGATCGGCGCCTTCGGGTTGAGGGCGTTGGTGACGAAGCCCTGCCGCAGCGGGCGCCCGCTGCCGGGAGCCTCCGTGGGCTCGGCGGGCCGGGGCCTGCCGGGAGCCTCCGCCCGCTCGGCGGGCCAGGGTCTGCCGGGAGCCTCCGCCGGCTCGGCGGGCCGGGGCCGGCGCAGCGAGAGCAGGGTACGGGCGCCGAGGTGGAGCACATAGCAGCCGCCCAGCACCTGGAGCGTGCGGAAGAGGGCCGGCACCGCGGTCAGGACGGCGGCGACGCCCGCGACCGCCAGGGCGGTGTGCAGCAGCAGCCCGCCCGTGATGCCCAGCGCGCAGGCGACACCGGCCCGGCGCGAGACGAGGGCGTTGCGTACGACGACGGTGAAGTCGGCCCCGGGCATGGCGACCATGCCGGCGGCGACCCCGGTGAAGGCGAGCAGCTGTGCGTCCATGGGCCCAGCCTGCCGCTCCGGAGCCTTCAGCAGGTATGTCGAATAACCTGGGTCCGCCTTAAGCATCGCTTTGGGCTCAGGCTCTCCCAGACAGGTCTCCCGGCATGTACGACCCCACACGGCTGGCGGCGCTGGTCGCGGTCGCCGAGTCCGGTTCGATCACCCGGGCCGCCGAGCGGCTCGGCTACACCCCGCCCGCGCTCTCCCAGCAGCTGGCGAAGCTGGAGCGGGAGGCGGGCACGCCCCTGCTCGTCCGGCACCATCGCGGGGCCCGGCTCACCGGAGCGGGCGAGCTGCTGGTGGCGCGGGCCCGTCGGGTGCTCGACGAACTGGAACAGGCCCGGCACGAGCTGGCCCGGCTCACCGGTCTGGCCGGGGGAACCCTGCGGCTCGGTACGTTCCAGACCGCGGGCGTCCACCTGCTGCCGCCGGTGCTCAGCGCCTTCCGCCGGGCCCATCCGGACGTGGAACTGACCGTCAGCAACCACGAACCGCCCGCCGGGGTGGCCGCGGTGGCCGCCGGGGAGATCGATCTGGCCCTGACGCACACCTACGAGCCCGCGGAGCCGGTACCGGTGCCCTCGTCCGTCGTCCTGGAGCCGGTACTGGTGGAGGAGCTGGTCCTGGTGACCGCCCCCGGGCACGCGCTGGCCGAGGGGAACTCAAGGCTTCCGCTGAGCGAGCTGGCCGGGCAGCCGTTGATCAGCATGGCGCCGGACCATCCGGCACGGCAGGGGGTGGAGGCGGTACTGGCCCGGGCCGGGGCCACGCCGGCGGTGCTGGTGGAGACCCCGGTGTACGCGCTGGTGTGCGCTCTGGTCAGCGCGGGGCTCGGAGTCGGGGTGGTGCCGGAGATGGTGGCGCGGACCGCCGTCACCCCGGTCGGGACGCGCGCGCTGGAGGGGGGAGAGCTACGCCGCACGATCTCGGTCGCCCGGCGTGCGGAGGGCGCGGGGCCCGCCGTGGACGCCTTCCGGGCGCTGCTGCGGGGCGCGTTCGCTAAGGCTCCTGCTGGACCGCGGTGGTGACCTGCTGAGCCCCGCTGGTGACCTGTTGGGCCCCGCTGGTGACCTGTTGGGCCGGTACGGTCCAGGGCAGTTCGATCGAGACCGTCTTGCCGCCCTCGCGGGTGGGTCTGACCCTGAGCCGGCCGCCGCACTCGGCGGTCAGCCAGCGGATGATCACCAGGCCGCGGCCGTTGTCCTGCTGCACGGCGGCGGGCAGCCGCTTGGGGAGGCGGGGATGGCTGTCGGTGACCCCGATGCGCAGTTGTTCGTCCTGGTGCAGTTCGATGTCCACCGTGAAGGTGGGTGACTGACCCAGGGTGTGCTGTACGGCGTTGGTGGCGAGTTCGGACACGATGAGCCGGATGGTGTCGGCCGCGTCGGTCTCGGCGGGCAGCCCCCACTCCGCCAGAGTGCTGAGCACATAGCCGCGGGCCGCGGAGACCGAGGCGGGATCGCTCGGCAGAGTGACGGATGCTTCCAGATGGTCTGCCATGGCGACGTCGTCCCTTTCCCACGGGACCGTGGTCCGACACGGAGCGGATGGTTCGAGTACGGTCCCGGACTGGTGCTTCTTCGCCAGACTGCCATTACCGCGCCGGTCACGGTGGCGATCCACCAAGATATGCATATATCTGTCGCTCAAAGCGGTGAACTCTGCTACGCGAGACCGTATTTGGGCGGCCCGGTTGGAGTAAGGAGGACCGTATGCAGCACGGTCCCGCGGTGCGCCGCCGAAAGCTGGGCGCCGAATTGCGCGCGTTGCGCACCAGCGCCGGTCTCACCAGTGGTGAGGCGGCACGGATGGTGGGCTGGCACCAGTCGAAGGTGAGCCGGATCGAGACCGGCGCCAGCGGCGTGAAACCGGCCGACGTGCGGTTACTGCTGGACGCGTACGACGTCGGGGACTCCCGGATGCGGGAGTTGCTGCTGGTGCTGGCGGGGTCGGACGACGGCGCGGGCCGGCACCACTGGTGGCACGCGTACCGCGGGGTACTGCCGCCCGCCTACCGGGACTTCATCAGCCTGGAGTCCCAGGCGAGCGCGATGCGCACGCTGGAGACCTCGGTGGTGCCGGGGCTGTTGCAGACCCGCGAGTACGCGCAGGCGGTGACGCGGGCGGCGGTGGGCGGCCCGGACGAGCCCGACGACCGGCTGGACGCGCTGGTCGAGGTGCGGCTGGCCCGGCAGGACGTGCTGCGCGGCGAACCGCCGCTGGAGCTGAGCGCGGTGCTGGACGAGGCGGTGCTGCGCCGGAGGGTCGGCGGCCCCGGAGTGATGACCCGCCAGTTGTGGCGGCTGGTGGAGGCGGGGCGGCTGCCTCAAGTGCGTTTGCAGGTACTGCCGTTCACCGCCGGGGCGCACATCGGCATCACGGGCCCTTTCGTTGTCTTCTCTTTTTCGCGCACTTCTGATCTGGATGTGGTTGTTCTCGACCACTTGACGAGTAGCCTCTACCTCGAACGGAAAGAAGACCTCCAGGCGTACACGGAGGCCTTCACCACCCTTCAGATCCACGCCCTTTCGCCCGAGGAATCGTTGGATTACATCGCCGGGATAGCTGACGGCGCGTAAGGAGGCACCATGTCTGCACTGCCTCGGAACGTACCTTCCAGTACCGATCTGCAAGCCGTGCGCTGGCTGCGCAGCAGCTACAGCACGGGCGCGAACAACTGCGTGGAGACGGCTCGGCCGCACTCCGGCCCCGGGGCCGGACTCCTCGCCGTGCGCGACTCCAAGGTCCCGTCCGGGCCCGCGCTGCTCTTCTCCCCCGAGAGCTGGGCGGGCTTCACGGCGACCTTCCGGTCCTAGCAGTTCCGAGCAAACACCGATCAGTTCCGATCAGTTCCGTAGCCGCGGCGGCAGGGCCGTGTGACGCCGACTCATGGTCGTGTCCCGCCGATGATCCGTACAGCGCGTTCGATCTGCTCGTCCGTGAGATCGGCCCGGGCGGTCAGCCTCAGCCGTGAGATGCCGTCGGGCACGGAAGGAGGACGGAAGCAGCCCACGACGAGGCCCGCCGCCCGGCAGTCGGCCGCCCAGCGCACCGCCTCCTCCGGGGACGGGGCGCGCACCGAGACGACCGCGGCGTCCGGACGCACCGCCTGATGGCCCTCGGCCGTCAGGCGGGCGTGCAGTTCACCGGCGACCGCGCGCGCCCGCGCCGCCCGCTCCGGCTCCCGGCCGAGCAGCCGCAGGGCCGCCAGGGCGGCGCCGGTCGCGGCCGGTGCCAGGCCGGTGTCGAAGATGAACGTCCGTGCCGCGTTGACCAGATGGTCGATCACCCGGGCCGGACCGAGGACCGCTCCGCCCTGGCTGCCCAGCGACTTGGAGAGCGTCACCGTGACGACCACGTCGTCGGCCCCCGCCAGACCCGCCGCGTGCGCCGCGCCCCGGCCGCCCTCGCCGAGCACGCCCAGGCCGTGCGCGTCGTCCACCACGACTCCCGCGCCGTGCTCCCGGCAGGCCGCGGCCAGCCCGGCCAGCGGAGCGGCGTCGCCGTCGACCGAGAAGACGGTGTCGGAGACCGCGATCGCCGGGCCGTCGTGCGTCTGGAGCGCCTTGCGCACCGCCTCGGGTTCGGCGTGCGCGACCACCTGGGTGGTGCCCCGGGCGAGTCGGCAGCCGTCGATGAGCGAGGCGTGGTTTCCGGCGTCCGACACGATCAGCGAACCGTGCGGTCCGAGCGCGGTGACCGCGGCGAGGTTGGCCGCGTAGCCGGAGGAGAAGACCAGCGCCGCCTCGAAGCCGCAGAAGCCGGCCAGCTCCCGCTCCAGCTCCGCGTGGAGTTCCGTCGTACCGGTGACGAGGCGGGAGCCGGTCGCGCCGCCGCCCCAGGTCCGCGCCGCCCGCGCCGCGCCCTCGACGACCTCCGGATGGTGGGCCAGGCCGAGGTAGTCGTTGCTCGCGAGGTCCAGCCGGGGCGAGTCGGCGGGCCGGGGGCGCAGCGTCCGTACGAGCCCGGCGCGGCGGCGCGACTCCGCCTGCTCGTCGATCCAGCCGAACGCCATGGGTCCTCCGGGGATTTTGTAGGCAGCGGACAGACACTAGCGGGACGACCGGGCACCCAGGGTGTGGCAATACCCACACCTCGAAGCGCCGGAGTTGTACGAACTCTCCTTGGCCAGGAACCACTCCGTAGGACAGGATCAGCTCTCATGGACCTGCTGAACACGCTGGTGGACAAGGGACTGCGGCGCGAGCTGCCGACCCGCGAGGAAGCCCTGGCCGTCCTCGCGACGTCCGACGACGACCTGCTCGATGTGGTGGCCGCGGCCGGCAAGGTGCGCCGGCACTGGTTCGGCCGTCGGGTGAAACTGAACTACCTCGTCAACCTCAAGTCCGGCTTGTGCCCGGAGGACTGCTCCTACTGCTCGCAGCGGCTCGGCTCGACCGCCGGGATCCTGAAGTACACCTGGCTCAAGCCCGACGAGGCGTCGAAGGCGGCGGCCGCGGGCCTGGCGGGCGGCGCCAAACGGGTCTGCCTGGTGGCCAGCGGACGCGGTCCCACCGACCGCGACGTGGACCGCGTCTCGGACACCATCAAGGCGATCAAGGACCAGAACGAGGGCGTCGAGGTGTGCGCCTGTCTCGGGCTGCTCTCCGACGGCCAGGCGGAGCGGCTGCGGGACGCGGGCGCGGACGCCTACAACCACAACCTCAACACCTCCGAGGCCACCTACGGGGACATCACCACCACGCACACCTACGCCGACCGGGTGGACACCGTGCAGAAGGCCCACTCGGCCGGACTGTCCGCCTGTTCGGGGCTGATCGCCGGCATGGGCGAGAGCGACGAGGACCTGGTGGACGTCGTCTACTCGCTGCGCGAGCTGGACCCGGACTCGGTGCCGGTCAACTTCCTGATCCCGTTCGAGGGCACCCCGCTGGCCAAGGAGTGGCACCTGACGCCGCAGCGCTGTCTGCGGATCCTGGCGATGGTGCGGTTCGTCTGCCCGGACGTCGAGGTGCGCATCGCGGGCGGCCGTGAGGTCCACCTGCGCACGATGCAGCCGCTGGCCCTGAACCTGGCCAACTCGATCTTCCTCGGTGACTACCTGACCAGTGAGGGCCAGGCGGGCAAGGCCGACCTGGACATGATCGCCGACGCCGGGTTCGAGGTGGAGGGCGCCGACCAGGTGACGCTGCCGGACCACCGGGCGGCCGGGGGCTGCGGGTCCCACGCGGAGGCCGGGTGCGGTGCGCACGAGGGCGCCGGGGGCTGCGGAACCCACGGCGGCGGAGGCTGCGGAACCCACGAGGGTGCCGGCGTCTGCGGCTCCGTTCCGGCGGCCGCCGAGAGGTCGGAGCAGTCCGAGCCCGGCGAGGTCCGCAGCGACCTGGTCGCCGTGCGCCGCCGGGGTGCCGGAACGGATCTCGCGCCCAATGCCTGAGCTGGGCGTGTCCGAACTGCTGGACCTCGACCGCAGGCACGTGTGGCATCCGTACGGACCGATGCCGGGCCGGCAGGAGCCGCTGGTCGTGGAGTCGGCGAGCGGGGTCCGGCTGCGGCTCGCGGACGGCTCGGGAGAGCTGGTCGACGGGATGTCGTCCTGGTGGTCGGCGATCCACGGCTACAACCACCCGGTGCTCAACGAGGCGGTGCGCGAGCAGCTCGGCCGGATGAGCCATGTGATGTTCGGCGGGCTCACCCACGAGCCCGCCGTGCGGCTCGTGAAGCACCTTGTCGACATGTCGCCGGAGGGCCTGGAGCATGTGTTCCTGGCCGACTCGGGGTCGGTGTCGGTCGAGGTCGCGGTGAAGATGTGCCTCCAGTACTGGCGCTCGCTGGGGCGCCCCGGCAAGCGGCGGCTGCTGACCTGGCGGGGCGGCTACCACGGGGACACCTGGCAGCCGATGTCGGTGTGCGACCCCGAGGGCGGGATGCACGAGCTGTGGACCGGCGTCCTCCAGCGCCAGGTCTTCGCCGACGCGCCGCCGGTGGAGTACGAGGAGGAGTACGCCGAGCACCTGCGGGAGCTGATCGGGCGGCACGCCGACGAACTGGCCGCGGTGATCGTGGAGCCGGTGGTGCAGGGCGCGGGCGGGATGCGGTTCCACTCCCCCGCGTATCTGCGGGTGCTGCGCGAGGCGTGCGACGCGCACGACGTGCTGCTGGTGTTCGACGAGATCGCGACCGGGTTCGGGCGCACGGGCGCGCTGTTCGCGGCGGACCACGCCGCGGTGACGCCGGACGTGATGTGTCTGGGCAAGGCGCTGACCGGCGGCTATCTGACGATGGCGGCGACCCTGTGCACCTCTCGGGTGGCCGACGGGATCTCGCGGGGCGAGGTGCCGGTGCTCGCGCACGGCCCGACGTTCATGGGCAACCCGCTGGCCGCCGCGGTGGCCTGTGCCTCGATCGAGCTGCTGCTGGGCCAGGACTGGCTCGCGGAGGTCAAGCGGATCGAGGCGGGGCTGCGCGAGGGGCTCGCCCCGGCGCTGGACCTGCCGGGTGTGACGGACGTGCGGGTGCTGGGGGCCATCGGGGTGGTTCAGCTGGACCGTCCGGTGGACATGGCGGCGGCCACCGCAGCCGCGGTGCGCGAGGGCGTGTGGGTGCGTCCGTTCCGCGATCTGGTCTACGTGATGCCGCCGTACGTCACGGGCGACGCGGACCTGGCACGGATCACGCGCGCGGTGTGCGCGGCGGCGCGGGAGGGCTGACATGACGGTTCTGGTGATCACGGGCACCGGCACGGAGATCGGCAAGACGATCACGACGGCGGCCGTCGCGGCCACGGCGCTGGCGGCCGGCCGCACGGTGGCGGTGCTGAAGGCGGCGCAGACCGGGGTCGGGCCGGACGAGCGCGGCGACGCCGAGGAGTGCGCGCGGCTGGCGGGAGGGGTGACCGCGGCCGAACTGGCCCGCTACCCGGAGCCGTTGGCGCCCGGTACCGCCGCGCGCCGGTCCGGCCTGCCACCGGTCCGCCCGGCGGCGATCGCGGAGGCGGCGGCGAAGCTGGCGACCGAGCACGATCTGGTGCTGGTGGAGGGCGCGGGCGGGCTGCTGGTCCGCTTCGACGACGACAGCGGCACCCTCGCGGACGCGGCCGGACTCCTCGCCGCCCCGGTGCTGGTCGTGGCGCCGGCGGGCCTGGGCACGCTGAACTCCACCGAGCTGACGGCCCGTGAACTGCGGGCCCGACGGCTGGAGCTGCGGGGCGTGGTGATCGGCAGCTGGCCGGACATGCCCGACCTGGCCTCGCGGTGCAATGTGACGGATCTGCCGGAGGTCACCGGCGCGCCCCTGCTCGGCGCCCTCCCGGCCGGAGCGGGCGCCCTCGCACCGGCCGACTTCCGGTCGCGGGCCCCGGGTTGGCTGGCCGAGGAACTCGGCGGCACGTGGGACGGCACGGCGTTCCGGGAGCGCGCGGCGGACTGAACAGCCCCTGCTGTGGAGCCGGTTCAAGGACGTTCCCCGAGCAGGTGGACCAGCTCGATGCGGGAGCGGATGTTCAGGCGGGTGAAGACGCCGCGCAGGTGGTGGTCGATGGTGCGGGGGCTCAGGGCCAGGCGGGCGGCGATCTCACGGTTGGTGGCGCCTTCCGCGGCCATCCTCGCCACCTGCAACTGCTGGGCGGTGAGCCGGGCGGTGGGGTCCGCGGGACCGGGCCGCGCGGGGACGGCGGGGGCGCCGAGGGCGCGCAGTTCGGCGCGGGCCTGGTCCGCGCAGTGCGGGGCGCCGAAGGAGGTGAACGCCTCCAGGGCGCTGTGCAGCCGGTCCCGGGCCTCGGTGCGGCGGCGCAGTCGGCGCAGCGCGCCGCCGAACAGCAGCTCCGTGCGGGCCCGTTCGAAGTCACGGGTGCCCCGCCCGTGCAGGTCGAGTGCGGCACGGTAGTGGTCGACGGCCTCGGCTCCGGGGCTGAGCAGCGCGCGGCAGCGGGCGCTGAGCGCCAGGTCGTCGGCGCTGCCCACGGCCTGGGCCCAGCGGTGGTAGTCGGCGTGGGCCACGCTCGCGACCCGGGTGTCGCCCGCGCGGACGGCCGCCTCGACGTAGTGCGGGGTCGCGAGATGGCGTACGGCGCGGTGTCCGTGGCCGGGGCCGAACCCGGCCTGGGCGCGCAGCCGGGCCGCCGCGGCGGCGAACCTCCCGTGGCCGAGGTCCAGCACGGCGAGCGCCCACTGGGCGAGGGCCGCGGGCAGACCGAGGCCGTGGGCGAGCGCGTACGAGCGTGCGGCGGCGGCGCGTTCGCGGCAGAGGTCGGCGTCGCCGGTGAGGGCGGCGAACATGGCGAGCGCGGCCTGGAGATGGCAGGCCCCGTTGTCCTGGCCGGTGGCGTGGGCCTGCCCCAGGGCGTCGACGGCCGCCGCCTCTCCGGCGCGGGGTCGGCCGGTCCAGAAGTCGGCGTAGGCCCGGAACTCCATGGCCTGAGCGACGGCGGCCGTGGTGCCCCGGGCGCGGGCGGAGTCGGCGGCCCGGACGACGGCACCGGCGGCGCGCGTGTGGTCGCCGAGGAGCAGGGCGGCGATGCCCGCGTGCAGGAGCAGGGTGGGGTCGCCGCCGGGTCCGCACCGTCCGGCCGCCGCTTCGAGGAGGTCCCGGGCGTCGGCGTACCGCCCTTCGAGGGCCGCCAGCAGTCCGCCCAGGGTGCCGGGGGCGGGGACACCGAGCCGCTCGGCGACCGCGGCCGCCTCCCGCAGCCGGCGCAGGTCGCCGGTGTAGACGGCGGCCTCGGTGGCGCGGGCGAGCAGGTGGGTGGCGCGGGCGCCGCGTTCCCGGCCGGCCGCGCCGAGCAGCGCGTCGAAGGCGTCCGCCGCGTTGCCCGCCCTGAGGGCCAGGATTCCGGCGAGGGCGCGGTCGGAGGTGCGGGCGGCGAGGTGGCGGGCGCGGTCGCTGTCGCCCGCCTCCCAGGCGTGGCCGGCCGCACGGGCGAGGAGACCGGCCTGCTCGGCCGGGTCGGGGCACAGGGTGGCGGCGCGTTCGGCGAGTGCTCCGGCCAGGGCCGGCCGTCCCGTCCCGTGGGCCGTCCGTGCCGCGACGGCCAGCTCCGCCGCCAGCCGTCCGCTCGGCCCGAGCGCTCCGGCGCCCCGGTGCCAGGAGCGCCGGGGTGTCTCCCCGTCGCCGTTGAGGACCCGGGCGAGCAGGCGGTGCGCGTCGCGCCGGTCGGCGGGACCGCCGGTCTCGTAGGCGGCGGTCCGGGTCCAGGCGTCGCGGAACACGACCCCGTCCGCTCCGGCGTGCGCGATCCCGGCCGCCTCGGCCGCCTCCAGCGGGCGGGTGTCGAGGCGGGCGGCCGTGACGGCGCGCAGGAAGGCGTGGGTGGGTACGGGGTGCTGGTCGGCCGCGGCCAGCAGCAACAGCAGCCGGGTGTCGTCGGGAAGGGCGCGGATCTCCGATCGATGCGCGTAGAGCAACCCCGGTGCCAGGTCGGCGGGTTGGGTGGGGAGGGGGTCCAGGCCGGAGGTCTGTCGCGGCGTCAGCCGGCTTACGGCCTCGGCGAAGGCGCGCGGATCGCCGTGGACGGCCCGCAGCACCCGGATGCGCACGGGCTCGGGCAGAGGCAGCGCCGGGCGCTGCCCCGCGTCCGTGGTCCGCGGTGCCGAAGTGCTCACGGGAGGCGTGGGGTTCGGAGGTGGGGGGTTCGGAGGCGGGGGGTTCGGAGGTGGGGGGTTCACCGGGGTCACCACACCCATGACGTTACTGGCGAGTTAATTGAGCAGTAAAGACCGGCGATTCCGCCGATGCGGCGCGCGTAGACCCCCCGCGACACTCCGGGCAACCCCACATGCCTCAGGAGGCACTCATGCAGCGCATCGCGCGTCGCATCGCCACGGCCCTGTCGGCCGCGGCCGCATCACTCCTTCTGGCTCTCTCCCTCTCCCCCACACCGGCGCAGGCCGCGACCCACAACCCGGTGGTGTTCGTGCACGGTCTGAGCAGTTCGTCCAGCAGTTGGGACGACTGGATCGCCGAGTTCGAGGCGGACGGCTACACCTCGGCCGAACTCTCCGCCTGGTCCTACGACTGGTCTCAGTCGAACGTGACCACCGCGCGTCAACTGGCGAGCCACATCAGCACCGTGCTCTCCCGGACGGGCGCCTCGAAGGTGGACCTGGTCGTCCACTCGATGGGCGCCCTCGGCTCCCGCTACTACCTCAAGAACCTCGGCGGCACGGCCTACGTCGACGACTTCGTCTCGACCGCCGGCACCAACCACGGCACGACCACCGCCTCCTGGTGCTCGTGGCTGTACACCTCGTGCGCCGAGATGTACACCGGCAGTTCCTTCCTCACCGCGCTCAACTCCGGTGACGAGACCCCGGGCAGCGTCTCCTACGCGAGCTACTGGTCCAACTGCGACGAGGCGCTCACCCCGGACACCACCGCGATCCTGAGCGGGGCGACCAACGTCGAGGTCGGCTGCGTCTCGCACACCGACATGAACAACGACCAGGGCGTCTACGAACAGGTGCGCGCCTTCATCGCCTGACCGTGCTGCGGGCGTACAGCGGGGGTGCGCGGCCCGGATCGGGGGGACAATCGGAGTATCGCCCGAGTTTCCCGGGAGGTCCCCATGCCGCTTCGGTCCGCCGGTACCGCCAGGGTGCCGCGGGATGCCGTGCACCATCCGCTGTTCGCCCGTTGCTACGCCCGCCTCAGTGTGAACGCCGAGACGAAGCTGGGGATCGGCGGCCTGCGCGAGCGGCTGCTCGCCGGGCTGTCCGGACGGGTGATCGAGATCGGCGCGGGCAACGGGCTGAACTTCGCCCACTATCCGGGCACCGTCTCCGAGGTCGTGGCGATCGAGCCGGAGCGGCTGCTCCGGCAACTGGCCGTGGAGGCGGCCCTGCGCTCGGAGGTCCCGGTCGACGTGGTGCCCGGGGCGGCGGAGGCGCTGCCGGTCAAGAGCGAGGCGTTCGACGCGGCGGTGGTCTCGCTGGTGCTGTGCAGTGTCCGTGACGTGCCGCGCGCCCTGGCGGAGATCCGGCGGGTGCTGCGGCCGGGCGGGGTCGTGCGGTTCCTGGAGCACGGCCGGGGCGGCGGGCGCGTGATGACGTTCGGCCAGCGGGCCCTGGACCGTACGGTGTGGCCGCTGGTCAGCGGCGGCTGTCACACGGCCCGGGAACCGGTGGCGGCCCTGCGCGGCGCGGGGTTCCAACTGGGCCCGTACCGGCAGGTCATGATCCCCGCCGAGGGGGTGCGGCTGCCGACCTCGTACTGCGTGCTGGGCACGGCCTGGCGGCCGCCGGCCGCCGACTGATCACCGCCGCGGCACCGCGGGCCCGGTCACGCGCACCAGCGCCGCAGTTCCCGCGCGAGGTCCTCGACCGACGCCTCGCCGCTCTTGGCCAGCCGGGCCAGGTCGCGGACCTGTTCGGGCGAGGTGACGACCTTCAGTCCGCTCGCCGCCAGGTAGGCGTAGGCCACGGCGGCGGCGAACAGGGCGTTGGAGCGCTCCAAGGCCGGTACGTGGATGAGGAGTTGCAGCAGGGCGGCGGCGCGGGCGTGCGGGGTGTCGTAGACGGGGACGTCGAATATCTCGGCGTCGTGGCGTGCCAGCGCGGCGATCAGCGCGCCCCAGTCGGTGACCTGGGGGTCACCCGGGGTGTGCCGTTCGGCGAGCATGAGCAGCCAGGCGAGGTCGATCCGGAGCCTGCTCAACGGTTCAGCGGCTGCCTTCGCGCTCCGCGCCGAACTCCTCGGCGAACACGGACTCGTACCGCTTCATGAAGTCGGCCGCGGCCTCCACGAAGGTGTGGCCGACCTCGCCGGTGTCCTGCCGGACCAGTTCCTCGATGTAGCGGTTGACGCTCATGCCGCGCTCCAGGGCGCGTTCGCGGGCCGCGCGGGCGGTGCCCTCGTCCACGCGTACGTTCAGCTGGGTCTTCGCCATACCACGAAGCTAGCGCCGGAACGCTAGCGGCGGCAAGGTCTCCTTCCTGAGGTGGAGGGCGACCAGGACCACAGGGGGATGTCGGCTGTGCGCCGGATCACACTACGCTCGCCCTGACCAGGACGTCGCGATGTCGACGTCGCGATGTCAAGGACCGAGGAGGCCGCCTTGTCCACTCCCGCACCGGTGCGCGAACCCGCCGACGCAGTGGCGGCCCGCGCCCGCGGTCTGACCAAGGCGTACGGCTCGGGCGAGACGGCGGTCCTCGCCCTGGACTCGGTGGACGTGGACATCGCGCGCGGCCGCTTCACCGCGGTCATGGGCCCCTCGGGTTCGGGGAAGTCCACGCTGATGCACTGCCTGGCCGGGCTGGACAGCGTCTCGGCCGGTCAGGTGTGGCTCGGCGACACCGAGATCACCGGGCTGAAGGACCGTGAGCTGACCCGGCTGCGCCGGGACCGCATCGGGTTCATGTTCCAGTCGTTCAACCTGATCCCGACACTCAACGCGGCCGAGAACATCACCCTGCCCATGGACATCGCGGGCAAGAAGCCCGACGAGAAGTGGCTGGAGCAGGTCATCGACACGCTGGGCCTGCGGGACCGTCTCAAGCACCGGCCGACGCAGCTCTCCGGCGGCCAGCAGCAGCGCGTCGCCTGCGCCCGCGCGCTGGCCTCCCGGCCCGAGCTGATCTTCGCCGACGAACCGACCGGCAACCTCGACTCCCGGGCGGGCCTCGAAGTCCTCGGCTTCCTCCGCGACGCCGTGGACCAGCTGGGCCAGACGGTGGTCATGGTCACCCACGACCCGGGCGCGGCCGCCCACTCCGACCTGGTCCTCTTCCTCGGGGACGGACGGATCGTCGACGAGATGCCCCGGCCCACGGCCGACGCGGTGCTGGAGCGGATGAAGCGGTTCGACGTGATCCGGGGCGGCGCCGCCGACGCTCCCGAGGAGGACTGAACCGGTGCTCAAGGCGACCCTGCGCAGTTTCCTCGCCCACAAGGGGCGGCTGCTGCTGTCCGCCCTCGCGGTGCTCCTCTCGGTGGCGTTCGTCGCGGGCAGCCTGATCTTCTCGGACACCGTCAGCCGCACCTTCGACCGCCTCTTCGCCTCGACCGCGGCCGATGTCACGGTCAGCCCCAAGGAGAACCTGGACGAGGCCCTGCCCTCCGGGTTCACCGCCACCCTGCCCGCCTCGCTGGCCGAGCGGGCGGCCCGGGTGCCCGGCGCCGAGGCGGCGCGGGCCGACGTGGACGTGGAGGGCATCACCGTCGTCGACGCGGACAACGAGTCCGTCGGGCCGACCACCGGCGCGCCCACCATCGGCACCGGCTGGCAGCCGACCGACCGCAGCCCGGTGGAACTGACCTCGGGACACGCCCCCGAGGGCCCCGACCAGGTGATGCTCGACGCGGACACCGCCGACGGCAGGGACGTGGGGATCGGCGACAGGCTCACCGTGATCGCGGCGCCCGGATCCTTCGAGGTCGAGGTCGTCGGCATCGCGACGTTCACCACCACCAACCCGGGCGCCGCGCTGGTCTACTTCGAACCCTCCGCCGCGCGGACCAGGCTGCTCGGAGACCCGGACGCCGCCACCGCCATCACCGTGGACGCCGCCGACGGCGTCAGCGACGCGCGGCTCAAGCAGCGGGTCGAGGCCGCGCTGGGCGCCGACGCCTACGACTTCCGCACGGCCGACGAGCAGGCCGAGTCGGACGTGGAACAGCTCGGCGGGTTCCTCGACATCATCAAGTACGTGATGCTCGGCTTCGCCGGGGTGGCCGTGCTGGTCGGCGTGTTCCTGATCGTCAACACCTTCTCGATGCTGATCGCGCAGCGCACTCGTGAACTGGGGCTGCTGCGCGCGCTGGGCGCCGACCGGCGCCAGGTGCGGCGCTCGGTGCTCCTGGAGGCGCTGCTGCTGGGTCTGGTCGGGGCCTCTCTGGGCCTGGCCACCGGGATCGGGCTGGCCGTCGCGCTGATCGAGCTGATGGGCCTGCTCGGCATGAACATCCGCTCCGCCGACATGGTCATCGGCTGGGCGACCCCGGTGTCGGCGTACGTCGTCGGCCTCGGCGTCACCTTCGTGGCGGCCTATCTGCCGGCCCGGCGGGCGGCCACGGTCTCCCCGATGGCGGCGCTCGCGGACGCCGAGATCGCCGGTGTGGGGCGGCCGCTGAGGATGCGCGCCGCGGTCGGCGCGGTGGTCGGCGCGCTGGGTGCGGCGGCCCTGGTGGGATGCGTGACCTCGTCGGACACCTCCTCGTCGGCCTCGCTGCTGGGGCTCGGGGTGATCCTGACCCTCGTGGCGACCGTGATCGCGGGGCCGCTCCTGGTCCGGCCGGTGATCCGGGTGCTGGGCGGGGCGTTCCCGGCCCTGTTCGGCCCGGTCGGGCGGATGAGCCAGCGCAACGCCCTGCGCAACCCGCGCCGGACGGGGGCCACGGCGGCCGCGCTGATGGTGGGGCTCGCGCTGGTCGGCGGGATGTCGGTGGCGAGCGCCTCGATGACCAAGTCCTTCGACGAGCAGATCGACAAGACGCTGGGCGCGGACTTCGTCGTGCAGAACACCAACTTCGTGCCGTTCCCGCGGGAGGTCACCGAGAAGGTCCGCGCCACCGAGGGCGTCGGCCTGGTGGTGCGCTCGCAGCTCACCCCGATCGCGGCCCGGCTGCCGGACGGCGACCGCGTCGAGACGACCGCGGCCGGGTACGGCACGCGGCTGGACGACGTCGCCAACATCACGTACGCGCAGGGCGACACGGCCGCCGCGCTGGCCCCGGGCAGCATGGCCATGGACCTGGACTTCGCGCGGGAGCACGGGGTGCGGGTGGGCAGCACGGTCCCGGTGGAGTTCCAGGGCGGGCGGACCGCCGAGCTGAAGGTCGGGGCGCTCACCGACCAGGAGTCCGCCGACGGGTTCGGCACCCAGGGCGGCATGTACTTCGGCCTGGACACCCTGGAGCGGTACGCGCCGGGCGGCCAGGAGTCGGCGGTGTACGTCAACGCCGCCGCCGGCACGAGCGCCGACGACCTGCGGGCGAACCTGGAGCGGACGCTGGAGCCGTATCCCCAGGTGCAGGTCCGGGACCTGGCCGACTACAAGGAGCTGGTGCGCGACCAGATCGCGGTGCTGCTGTACCTGGTGTACGCGCTGCTCGGGCTCGCGATCGTCATCGCGGTGCTCGGGGTGGTGAACACCCTGGCCCTGTCGGTGGTGGAGCGGACCCGGGAGATCGGGCTGCTGCGGGCCATCGGTCTGTCCCGGGTCCAGTTGCGGCGGATGATCCGGCTGGAGTCGGTGGTGATCGCCGTGTTCGGCGCGGTGCTCGGGCTCGGGCTCGGACTGGTGTGGGGGGTGTGCACCCAGCAGGTGCTGGCCCTCCAGGGCATGACGGCGCTGGCGATCCCGTGGGGCACGATCGTCGCCGTGGTGGTCGGGTCGGCGGTGGTGGGCATCGTGGCGGCCCTGCTGCCCGCGCTGCGGGCCTCCCGGATGAACGTGCTGGCGGCCATCGCGCACGACTGACACGCCGACGCCGTCCCCGTCTGCACGCCCGCGGTGCGCCGTGGGCGTGCCGTGGGGTGAGTGCCGCGGGATGAGTGCCGTGGGTTGAGTGTCCGTTCCGTGGACCGTCCGCATGACGGAATTCGGGGTTCACGGCCGGGTGCCCGTGATGTGATCACGCCATGACCGATCTGCGCATCCGGGCCGCCGGGCCCCAGGACCTCGACCCCGTGCTGGCCTTCTGGAAGACCTCGGCGGAGGGCACGAGCATCAGCGACGACCGCGCGGGCGTGGAGCGGTTGGTCACCCGCGACCCCGAGGCGCTGATCCTCGCCGAACTGGACGGCGAGCTGGTCGGCACGGTGATCGCGGGCTTCGACGGCTGGCGCTGCCATCTGTACCGGCTCGCGGTGCGCCCCGACCGGCGCCGCCGGGGTGTCGCCACGGCCCTGCTGGCCGCCGCCGACGAGCGCTTCGTACGCCTCGGCGGTCGGCGCGCGGACGCCATGGTGCTCCAGCGCAACGAGCGGGCGCACCACGCGTGGCGCGCGGCCGGCTACACCCCGCAGGACGACTGGCTGCGCTGGGTGAAGCCCCTCACCGACTGACCACTTTGCCCGTCCTTTACCATGGGTGGTCCACTCCCGGTCCTTCAACGAAAGGTGTGTGAGCGTCCGCCCATGGGCGAGCCTCCCAGTACCCGACATCGCGCGTCCCTCCGCATCCCGTCCGATCATGGGACGGAGGTGACCCGATGATGACCGAAGTGCTCCTGCTGCTGGTGGCGATCCTGCTCTCGCTCGCCTGCGGCGCGTTCGTCGCCGCCGAGTTCTCGCTCACCACCGTCGAGCGCGGCGAGCTGGAACAGGCCGCCGCCCGCGGCGAGCGGGGCGCCTCCGGGGCCCTGAAGGCCGTACGGAACCTGACCTTCCAGCTCTCGGGCGCCCAGCTCGGCATCACCGTCACCAACCTGGTGGTCGGCATGCTCGCCGAGCCGTCCATCGCCGCGCTGCTCGCCGGGCCGCTCGAATCGATCGGCATCTCCGGCTCCTCGGCCCGGTCCGTCGCCCTGGTGATCGGTACGGCCCTGTCCACCGTGGTCCTGATGGTCGTCGGCGAACTGGTCCCCAAGAACTGGGCGATCTCCTCGCCGCTGGCCGTGGCCAAGAACGTGGGCAACGCGCAGCGCTGGTTCAGCGCCGCGTTCCGCCCGTTCATCACCCACCTGAACAACACCGCCAACCGGATCGTCCGCCGCTTCGGCGTGGAGCCCGCCGAGGAGCTGGCCTCCGCGCGCGGACCCCAGGAGCTGGCGGCCCTCGCCCGGCACTCCGCCAAGGAGGGCGCGCTGGAGGCGGACACCGCCGAGCTGTTCGTACGGACCCTGAACCTGGCGGACCTGACCGCGGAGAACGTGATGACGCCGCGTGTCCAGGTGATCGCCCTGGAGGCCTCGGCGACCTGCGAGGACGTGGCCAACGCCACCCGGGCCACCGGCCTGTCCCGGTTCCCGGTCTACCAGCGCAGCCTGGACACCGTGGTGGGCACCGCGCACATCAAGGACGTCCTCGCGATCCCCGCCGAGCGGCGGCCCCGGGTCCCGGTCTCGGACCTGATGCGCGAGCCGCTGCTGGTCCCGGAGACCCTCACCGTCGACCGGCTGCTGGACCGGCTCTCGGGCAAGCGCACCATGGCCGTCGTGATCGACGAGTACGGCGGCACGGCGGGCGTGGCCACCCTGGAGGACATCGTCGAGGAAGTCGTCGGCGAGGTCCGCGACGAGCACGACCCGCACGAGACGCCCGACATCGCCCCCGCCGGCAGCGACGAGACCGGCCGGGCGCTGTACTCCGCCGACGGATCGGCCCGGGTGGACCACCTCGCGCGAGTGGGCCTGCGGGCGCCGGAGGGGCCGTACGAGACGCTGGCCGGTCTCGTGGCCACGGACCTCGGGCGGATCCCGGAGGTCGGCGACCACGTGCGGGTCGCCGGCTGGCTCCTGGACGTCACGGACGCCTCCGGACACCGGGCCGCTCGGGTGCTGATGCACGCACCCCTCGACGACGAGACCGACGACACCCACGGCGCGGACGCCAAGGACGCCGGGCACGGCAAGGAGGAGAGGCTGTGACCGCGATCCAGCTGCTGATCGGGCTGGCGACCCTTGTCGTCAACGCCTTCTTCGTCGGTGCCGAGTTCGCGCTGATCTCGGTGCGCCGCAGCCAGATCGAGCCCTACGCCGAACAGGGCGACCGGCGCGCGAAGAGCGTGCTCTGGGGTCTGGAGCACGTGTCGGCCCTGATGGCCGCCGCCCAGCTCGGCATCACGCTGTGCACCCTGGTCCTCGGCGTGGTCGCGGAACCGGCCATCGAGCACCTGCTGGAGCCGGTGTTCCACGCGCTCGGCGTGCCGGAGGGCGCGGGGCACCTGGTGTCGTTCGTGATCGCGCTGACCGTGGCGACGTATCTGCACATGCTGCTCGGCGAGATGGTGCCGAAGAACATCGCGCTGGCGGAGCCGGTACGCAGCGCGCTGCTGCTCGGGCCTCCCCTGGTCACCCTCTCCCGGGCCCTGCGTCCGGTGATCTTCACCATCAACGCCTTCGCCAACACGCTGCTGCGGCTGCTGCGCGTGGAGACTAAGGACGAGGTCACCGCGACCTTCTCGGACGCCGAGCTGGCCCGTCTGGTGCGCGACTCCGGCGACGCGGGCCTGATCGACGAGCGGGCCCGGGAGCGGCTCCACGACGCGCTGGAGCTGGGCCGCCGGCCCGTGCGGGACGTGGTGCTGCCGCTGGAACGGGTGCTCTACGCGCGCGTGGGCGTCACCCCGCAGGAGCTGGAGCGCCTGGCGGCGGAGTCCGGGTTCTCCCGGTTCCCGGTGGTCGACGAGGGCCGCCGGATCGTCGGCTACCTCCATGTGAAGGACGCCCTGGACGCCCCCGCGCAGGACGTGCCGTTCCGGGTGCAGGACATGCGGCCCATCGCGCGGGTCCGGGAGAGCACCCCGATGGACGACGTGCTCACCGCGATGCGCGGCAGCCGGACCCACCTGGCGGCGGTACTCGGGGACGACGGGCGACTGTCGGGCCTGGTGACCATGGAGGACGTGCTGCGGGAGCTCTTCGACCGGCGGGCCTGAGCCCCGGCGGGCCCGAGCCCCCTCGGCCCGGTGGACCTCGCGTCCTCCGGGCCGACCGGCCGCACTCCTCCGGGCCGACCGGCCGCACTCCTCCGGGCCGACCGACCGACGGGTATGCGCCTCGGGATACCATTCACTCGCCATGCGAACACACCCCGAACACACCAGCCTGGTCGCCGTCGGCGACTCCTTCACCGAAGGCATGTCGGATCTCCTCCCGGACGGTTCCTACCGGGGCTGGGCCGATCTCCTCGCGACACGGATGGCCGCCCGGACACCTGGCTTCCGGTACGCCAACCTCGCGGTGCGCGGCAAGCTCATCGGCCAGATCGTCGACGAGCAGGTCGAGGTGGCCGCCGCCATGCGCCCGGACGTGATCACGCTGGTCGGCGGTCTCAACGACACGCTGCGCCCCAAGTGCGACATGGGCCGGGTACGGGGACTGCTGGAGGAGGCCGTCGAGCGCCTCGCGCCCGCCTGCGAGCAGCTGGTGCTGATGCGCAGCCCCGGCCGCCAGGGCCCGGTCCTGGACCGGTTCCGGCCGCGCATGGAGGAGCTGTTCGCCTGCGTCGACGAGCTGGCCGCCCGGCACGGCGCCCTCGTCGTCGACCTGTACGGCGCCCCCTCGCTGGGCGACCCCCGGCTGTGGGACGTGGACCGGCTGCACCTGTCCGCCGAGGGGCACCGCAGGGTCGCCGAGGCGGTGTGGCAGACCCTCGGCTACGAGCCGGAGGACGCCGAGTGGCGCACTCCGCCGCCGGCCTCCCTGCCGCCCGGCTGGGTCGAGCGGCGCGCCATCGACGTCCGGTTCGCCCGGCAGCACCTGCTGCCCTGGATCGGACGCCGCCTGACCGGACGCTCCTCGGGCGACGGGCTTCCGGCCAAGCGTCCCGAGCTGCTGCCCTTCGAGGGCCCGGCCGCCTGACCTGGGCTTGTACGTTCCTCCGAACCACCCGGTGGCGCCGGCCTGCACGAACCGCCAGTAGAATCCGTACACGTGACTTCAGCGCCCGCCAAGCCCCGCATCCCGAACGTCCTCGCCGGACGCTACGCCTCCACCGAGCTCGCCACGCTCTGGTCCCCCGAGCAGAAGGTGAGGCTGGAGCGTCAGCTCTGGCTCGCCGTGCTGCGGGCCCAGAAGGACCTCGGGATCGAGGTGCCCGACCAGGCCCTCACCGACTACGAGCGGGTCCTGGACCAGGTCGACCTCGCCTCCATCGCGGAGCGCGAGAAGGTCACGCGCCATGACGTGAAGGCGCGGATCGAGGAGTTCAACGACCTCGCCGGGCACGAGCACGTGCACAAGGGCATGACCTCCCGCGACCTCACCGAGAACGTCGAGCAGCTCCAGATCCGGCTCTCGCTGGAGCTGGTGCGCGACCGTACGGTGGCGGTCCTGGCCCGTCTGGGCCGGCTCGCGGGCGAGTACGGCGAGCTGGTCATGGCCGGCCGCTCGCACAACGTGGCCGCGCAGGCCACCACCCTCGGCAAGCGGTTCGCGACGGCCGCGGACGAGCTGCTCGTCGCGTACGGCCGGGTCGAGGAGCTTCTCGGCCGATACCCGCTGCGCGGCATCAAGGGCCCGGTCGGCACCGCTCAGGACATGCTCGACCTGCTCGGCGGCGACGCGGCCAAGCTGGCGGAGCTGGAGGACCGGATCGCCGGGCACCTCGGCTTCTCGCAGGCCTTCACCTCGGTGGGCCAGGTCTACCCGCGCTCCCTCGACTACGAGGTCGTGACCGCGCTGGTGCAGCTGGCCGGGGCGCCGTCCTCGCTGGCCAAGACGATCCGGCTGATGGCCGGGCACGAGCTGGTCACCGAGGGCTTCAAGCCCGGCCAGGTCGGCTCCTCGGCGATGCCGCACAAGATGAACACCCGCTCCTGCGAGCGCGTCAACGGCCTGATGGTCATCCTGCGCGGGTACGCCTCGATGACCGGCGAGCTGGCCGGCGACCAGTGGAACGAGGGCGACGTCTCCTGTTCGGTGGTCCGCCGGGTCGCCCTGCCGGACGCCTTCTTCGCCCTGGACGGCCTGCTGGAGACCTTCCTGACGGTCCTCGACGAGTTCGGCGCGTTCCCCGCCGTCGTCGCCCGTGAACTCGACCGCTACCTGCCGTTCCTCGCCACCACCAAGGTGCTCATGGGCGCCGTGCGGGCGGGTGTCGGCCGCGAGGTCGCGCACGAGGCGATCAAGGAGAACGCCGTCGCCTCCGCGCTGGCCATGCGCGAGCAGGGCGCCGAGCGCAACGAGCTGCTGGACAAGCTCGCCGCCGACGAGCGCATCCCGCTGGACCGGGCGCAGCTCGACGCCCTGATGGCCGACAAGCTGTCCTTCACCGGTGCCGCCGCCGCCCAGGTCGCCGCGGTCGTGGGCCGGGTCGAGGAGATCGTGAAGCAGCGTCCGGAGGCCGCCGGCTACACGCCGGGAGCGATCCTCTGACGCGCTTCACCGCCGCGGAGCTGGAGGCCGCCCGTGACCGTCCCGTGCCGGACGTGGTCGCGGACGGTCTCCGCGTCCTGTTCTGCGGTATCAATCCCGGGCTGATGACGGCGGCGACGGGTCACCACTTCGCCCGCCCCGGCAACCGGTTCTGGCCGGTGCTGCACCTGTCCGGGTTCACCCCGAGGCAGCTGAGACCGGCGGAGCAGGAGGAACTGCTCTCGTACGGGCTGGGCATCACCAACGTCGTGGCGCGGCCGACGGCCCGGGCGGACGAGCTGACCGCCGAGGAGTACCGCGAGGGAGGCCGGCTGCTGGCCGCCAAGGTGGACAGGCTGCGGCCCGACTGGCTGGCGGTGGTGGGGGTGACGGCCTACCGGGTCGCCTTCGACGACCGAAAGGCCCAAGTGGGGCCGCAGGAGCGGACGTTCGGGGACACCCGGGTGTGGGTGCTGCCCAACCCCAGCGGGCTCAACGCGCACTGGACGGCGCAGAGCATGGCGGAGGAGTTCGCCCGGCTGCGGGTCAGGGCGGATCCTCCGTCGTGACCACGACGATCACCTGAGGTGGTGTCTCCCCGTCGGCGTCGACCACGGTCAGCGTCACCCAGCGGCCCTCCGGGCGCTGCCAGGTGCGCAGTTCGCTCGCCACGGCGCCGAGCCCGGCCCACGGCTCGGGTATGTGCTCGCCCCGGTCGGCGCGTTCGACGAGGGTGACGGTGCCCCACCGGGACGGCTCGCCCCATCGCTCGGTCAACCGCTCGGCCAGGGCCGCCTCGTAGGCGTAGCAGTCGTCCGGGCTCGGCCAGGCCCGGATCCCTAACACGGCCCGGTGGCCGTCGGATCCGTCCGTGTCCGCGCCCGGCCCTCCGTGGCGCCCGGGAAGGTCCCGGGCGCACAGCCGGTCGATCAGGGCGAGGTCGCTCGCGATGTCCATGTGATCCAGTAAAGCGGTCGCCACTGACATGTGGCGGGGCGTCAGCCGTCCCGCGGTCGGACGCCCCCGGCCGTCATAGGACCCTGCGGTGGACGCCCCCGGCGGTCAGACGTCCCTGCGGTGGACGCCCCCGGCGGTCAGACGTCCCTGCGGTGGACGCTCCAGGCGCCCGCGATCAGGGCCGCGGCCGTCCACAGCGCGGTCACCCCGAGCCCCGACCACGGTCCGAGCGTGCCGTCGTACGTCTGGTGCAGCGCCACCTGGCCCGCCCGGTCCGGCAGGAACTCGGTGGCGTCCCCGGCCGCGTCCCCGAGGACGAACGAGACGGTCAGCACGAAGGGGATCAGCAGGGAGAGCGTCGCCACCCCGCTGCGCAGCACGGCCGTGAGCCCGGCCGCGAGCAGGGCCATCAACGTGAGGTAGAGGGCGGCGCCGACGACGCCGCGCGCCTGGTCGTCCGTGTCGAGTCCGTCCGCAGCCCCGCCGAGCCCGGCGCGTCCGACGGCGACGGCGGCACAGGCGGTGACCAGCCCCGCGGCCAGGGTCGGCCCGGCGACGGCGGTCGCCTTGGCCGCGAACCAGTGCCCGCGGCGCGGGACCGCGGACAGCGACAGTCCGAGCGCGCCGCCCTGGTACTCGGCCGAGACGGCCAGGGCGCCGAAGGAGATGGCCGCGATCTGGCCCGGCAGGACGCCCGACAGTGCCGTGGCCAGCGGGTCGAGCCCCGGCTCCGGGGTCTCCGCGCCCGCCAGCGCGGAGAAGGCCGTGGTCACGGCGGCGAGGGCCAGGAGCGCCCCGTGGAGGGAGCGCAGTGTCAGGATCTTCAGCCACTCGGCGTGCAGGGCGGGAGCGAACCCCATGTCAGGCCTCCTGTGCGTGCGGGGTGGACCAGGGCGCGGCGAACTCGGTCTCCGCGGAGGTCAGATCGAGGTAGGCCTGTTCCAAGGTGGCCTCCTCGGCGGCGAGTTCGAGGATCGGTATCCCCTCGGCGGACGCCAGGCGCCCGATGTCGTCCACGCGCGCGTGGGGCACCGTCCAGTGCCCTTCGGGGTGTTCCTCGGCGGTGTGGCCGTGCCGGGCGAGCAGTTCGCGCAGCGCCGAGGGGTCGGTCGTACGGACCCGGACCCGCGGTCGTACGCGCGCGGCGATGAAGTCGCGGGTCGGGGTGTCGGCCAGCAGCCGCCCCCGGCCGAGGAAGACGAGATGGTCGGCGAAGGCGGCGGTCTCGTGCATGAGATGGCTGGAGACCAGGACCGTGCGCCCCTCCGCGGCGAGACCGCGCAGCAGTCCGCGGATCCAGACGATGCCCTCGGGATCCAGGCCGTTGGCGGGCTCGTCGAGCAGGACGGCCTCGGGGTCCCCGAGGAGGGCGGCGGCGATACCGAGCCGCTGGCGCATGCCCAGCGAGTACGTCCCGACCCGGCGGTCGGCGACGGCCGCGAGTCCGGTCTCCTCCAGCATCCGCTCCACCCGGGAGCGCAGGATGCGATGGGTGGCGGCAAGGACCCGGAGGTGGTCGCGTCCGGTGCGTGAGCCGTGCGCGGCGCGTGCGTCGAGCAGGGCGCCCACGCGGCGCAGGGGTTCGTCGAGGCGGGCGTAGGGGCGGCCGCCGACGGTCGCGGTGCCGGAGGTCGGCCGGTCCAGGCCCAGGACGAGCCGCATCGTGGTGGACTTCCCGGCGCCGTTCGGGCCGAGGAAGCCGGTGACCCGGCCGGGCGGGACGCTGAACGTGAGCCGGTCCACGGCTCTGCGGGTGCCGTACTCCTTGGTGAGGGCTCGGACTTCGATACTGGTCATGGCCGAAGCGTCGCCGTCCACGGGGTGCCGGTGCCTCCCCCGTGCGGGGAGTCCGTCTCCCCCGTGCGAGGGAGGCCCGTTGTCAGTGGCGGCTGGCACGATGACGCCATGACGCGCCTGCTCCGCCCGCTGCTGAAGGGGATCACCTACACCCGCCTGCTGCATCTGTGGGTGCCGATGCTCGTCGTCAGCGTGTGGATGTTCATCGACCCGACCACCCCCTGGGTGCCCGCGCTCGTGCTGATCCCGGTCGGCCTGATCCCGGCCGTCCGGACGGGCGAGGGTGTGCAGGCCCGGCTGCTGTTGCTGCCCGGTGCCGAGGGCTCGGTCGTCTCGGTGCATCCGGCGGCGACCCGGCGCGACCGGCTGCGCACGGTCCTGTGGCTCCAGACCCGCATGGCCCTGGGCGCGGTCGCCATGTTCGCCACCGTCTGGCTGCCGGTGCTCGCCTTCGAGCTGGCGCGGCTCGCGGCGGGCCGGACGCCGGACGACGTCCCGGTGCTGCGGGACGCGCCGGCGCACTGGTCGTACGCCTTCCTGGTGCCCGTACCGCTCCTCGTGCTGTACGGCGTGGTGGTGGGCCTCGGCGGGCTGATCACCGAGGCAGCCCGCCGACTGCTCGGGCCGTCCGCGGCCGAGCGGATGGCGGCCCTGGAGGAGCGCACCGAGCAACTCCTGGAGCGCACGCGCATCGCCCGCGAACTGCACGACTCGATCGGGCACGCCCTCACGGTCGCCGTCGTGCAGGCAGGTGCCGCGCGCGCGGCGGGCGACCCGGCCTTCACCGACCGGGCGCTGGAGGCCATCGAGGAGACCGGGCGGGCCGCGCTGGCCGATCTGGACCGGGTCCTCGGCATCCTGCGGGAGTCGGACCGGCCGGTGTCCGGCAGGCCCACCCTGGTGGACGCGGGCCGGCTGCTGGAGTCGGCGCGCGCGGCGGGGGCGAAGGTGGACGCCGAGTTCGCCGGGCCGCTCGACACGGTTCCCGGGCCGGTGTCGCGGGAGGGCTACCGCATCCTCCAGGAGGCGCTCACCAATGTGCTGCGGCACGCGGACGGCGTGCCCGCGGGCGTGCGGGTCGCCGTCGAGACGAAGGTCCTCGTGCTGGAGGTCCGCAATCCGCTGACCGCTCGCATACCCGGCTCCGCCCGCGGCAGCGGACTGCGCGGTATCCGGGAGCGCGCCGCGCTGCTCGGCGGGCGGGCGCTGACCGGCCCCGCCGACGGCGACTGGCAGGTGCGCGTCGAGCTGCCGCTGCGCTGATCTACGCTGGCCGGATGCCGGTCACCGTTCTCCTCGTCGACGACGAACCCCTCGTCCGCGCGGGCCTGCGGGCCGTGCTGGACGCGCAGCCGGACATCGAGGTGGTCGGGGAGGCCGCCGACGGGGCGGCGGTGATCCCGCTGGTCCGCTCGCTCCGGCCGGACGTGGTCGCGATGGACGTGCGGATGCCGCTGCTGGACGGGATCGAGGCGACGCGCGCGGTGCTGCGGACGGTGGAGTCGCCGCCGAAGATCCTGGTCGTGACGACCTTCGAGAACGACGAGTACGTGTACGAGGCGCTGCGGGCCGGTGCCGACGGCTTCCTGCTGAAGCGGGCCCGGCCGGCCGAGATCGTGCACGCGGTCCGGCTGGTCGCGGAGGGCGAGTCGCTGCTGTTCCCCGCGTCGGTGCGGCAGTTGGCGGCCGATCACGGCGGGGCGGGCGGGAATCCGGCCGCGCGTGCCGCACTGGACCGGGCCCGGCTGACGGACCGGGAGGCGGAGGTGCTGCGGCTGATGACACGCGGGCTGTCCAACGCCGAGATCGCGGCCCGCCTGGTCGTGGGCACGGAGACGGTGAAGTCGCACGTGAGCGCGCTGCTGGCCAAACTGGGGGCGCGGGACCGCACCCAGGCGGTGATCACGGCGTACGAGTCGGGATTCGTGGCACCGGGCTGACGGTCGCACCCGGCGCGGCGGCGGGTCCCCCGCCACTCGCCGGGGTCCGCCGGGCCGAGTACGATCCGGCCAACACGCGCACATGCTGGGAGGACGGACGGTGGGGCGGCTGACCGGCGGGGATCCCTCGCTGCTGCGAAGGATCAATTCCGCTGTGGTGCTGCACGCGCTGCGGGCCACGGACAACGCGACGCTGACCGAGATCACCCGGGTGACCGGACTGTCCCGGCCGACCGTCGAAGGGGTCGTGGAGGACCTCATCGAGGCGGGCTACGTGGTGGAGAAGGCCGCCGACGACAGCATGGCGCGCCGCCAGGGGCGGCCCGCCCGACGGTTCAGGTTCCGGGCCGAGGCCGGTCATCTGCTGGGTCTGGACATCGGGCCGCACCGCGTCGCCGCGCTCCTGTCCGACCTCGACGGGAAGGTGCTCGGCGCGGTCGCCAAGGACGTCGAGGAGACGGCCACAGCGGACGAGCGGCTGGAACGGGTGCGCACCGCGGTGGCGGAGCTGCTGCGCCGGGCCGGGGTGGCGCGCGGCTCGCTGCGGGCCGTGGGCGCCGCGACACCCGGCATCGTCGAGGCGGACGGCACGGTACGGCTCAGCACCGCGCTGCCGGAATGGTCGGGGCTGCCGCTCGGGGAGCGGCTCAGCCGGTCCTTCAAGTGCCCGGTACTGGTCGAGAACGACGCCAACGCCGCGGCCGTCGCCGAGCACTGGAAGGGTGCCGCGACCGACTCGGACGACATCGTGTTCGTGCTCGCCGGGCTCAGTCCGGGCGCCGGTTCGCTGATCGGCGGGCGGCTGCACCGGGGGTTCGGCGGGGCGGCGGGCGAGATCGGCGCGCTGCACCTGCTGGGCCGGGAGGCGACGCCGGAGACGCTGCTGTCCACCACGGACGAGCCGCTGCATCCGCTCGACGAGCAGGCGGTCGCGAAGGTGTTCGCCAAGGCGCGCGAGGGCGACCAGCGGGCCCGGGCGGCCGTGGACCGGTTCATCGCGCGGCTCGTCCACGACGTGGCGGCGCTGGTCCTCGCCCTCGACCCGGAACTGGTCGTGGTGGGCGGCTGGGCAGCCGGTCTGGACGGCGTACTGGAGCCGCTGCGGCGGGAGTTGGCCCGGTACTGTCTGCGGCCTCCCAAGGTCACGCTGTCACTGCTGGGCGAGGCGGCCGTCGCGACGGGGGCGGTGCGGCTGGCGCTGGACCATGTGGAGGCGGAGCTGTTCGCGGTGGACGGGGCGGTACCGGCTCGCGGCTGAGCGGGCGCCGGGTAGCCGGGGGCGGCCGAAGGGGCACGGACAGCGGCGCGGCCGAGCGGGCGCGAGCAGCGGCGGGGCTGAGCGGGCGGGGGGCCGCCGGAAGGCGCGAGCAGCGCGCCGGGAGTGCGACGACGCGCCCCGGAAGGGCTCCGGGACGCGTCGGTCGGTGCGGGCTCAGGACGCCCGGCGCTCCCGGTCCGGCTCCGGGTGGATCTCCACCCCGCCGGAGTCGCCGAAGGTGAGCCGGCAGGTGTCGGCCCGGTAGGTGGCGACCGAGAGGGCCGCCGTACGGCCCTCGGTGAAGTAGCGGGTGGTGACGACGAGGACGGGCGCGCCGGGCAGCCGGTCCAGTTGCCTGGCGTCGTCGGCGCGGGCCGAGCCGAGTTCGACGGAGCTGTCCCTGCCCTCCAGCTCCAGCCGCTGGAGCTCGCGCAGCACCGCACGCGCGCGTGCCGGTCCGGCGGGCGCGTCGATGGCGGTGAGGTCGGGCACCGAGGACTCGGGCACGTAGAGCAGCTCGGCGGCGACGGGCTGGCCGTGCGTCACCAGGGAACGGCGCACCAGGTGCACGGGCTGCTCCGGGCCCGTCTCCAGGGCCGCGGCGACGGCGGCCGGCGCAGCCTCCACCGTGCTGTCGGCGGGCTGCCAGTCGTCCCCGGCCGCCCCAGGCCAGTTGTGCTGCTCGGTGCCGACCGCGACCCCCATGCGCGGCGGCGCCACCGTGGTGCCGACCCCCCGTCGGCGCTGGAGCCTGCCTTCGAGTTCGAGCTGTTCGAGGGCCTGGCGGAGGGTGGCCCTGGCCACCCCGAACCGGGCCGCGAGTTCCCGCTCGTTGGGCAGGATCTCGCCCACGGAGAACTCCGAATCAAGCGCCTCGCTGAGCACGGTCCTCAGATGCCAGTATTTCGGTTCCGGCACCGATTCCAGTTGCGTGGTCCCCACCCTGTCCTCCGCAATCGCCGTGGTCCGGCGGCGTTTTAGCGCCCTTGTTTATTAAAGGTTGTTGCACTTCTCTGCGACGATAGGACGGCCCACATCCTTGGTCAATACCAATCCTCGATCCCTTGCGGGCGGGGCGCGGCGCCCGCCGCACAGCGTTCACAGGGCGTTCGCACAGGTCCCTTTTCATGACGCGACGGCAAAGCCCTCTTCATGGAACGAGGGCTTCCGCAGTGGTGGTCAGCCGAGATTCAGGGTCCGCAGCTTGTCGGGATTGCGGATGACGTAGATCGACTGGACGCGGCCGTCGAGGATCTCCAACTGGAATACGCTGTCGGGCTTTCCGTCGGAGAGCGCCAGCAGGGCCGGACCGCCGTTGAGCTCCAGGAACCGGAAGGACACCGCGGGCACGCCCTTGTCCGCCGCGCCGACCAGGAAGCGGCCCACCCGGTCCGCGCTCTCCACGATCCGCAGCGGCGCGCTGGACTTGCCGCCGCTGTCGCCGACCAGCCGCACGTCAGGGGCGAGCAGTGCCATCAGCCCCGCCAGGTCGCCCTCGCAGGCGGCGGCGAGGAAGCGTTCGGTCAGGTCACGGCGTTCCGCGGGGTCGACGTCGTAGCGGGGCCGCCGCTCGTCGACGTGCCGGCGCGCCCGTCCGGCCAGTTGACGGACGGCCGGTTCGCCCCGGTCGAGCATCGTGGCGATGTCCCCGTAGGGGTAGCCGAAGGCCTCTCTGAGGACGAACACCGCCCGCTCCAGCGGTGACAGCGACTCCAGCACGACCAGGACGGCCAGCGAGACGGTGTCGGCGAGCACCGCCCGCTCCGCGGTGTCCTCGACGGTGTCACCGAACTCGGTGACGTACGGCTCCGGCAGCCAGGGGCCGACGTACGCCTCGTTACGGGCCTTGACCTGGCGCAACCGGTCGATGGCGAGGCGGGTCGTGACACGGACCAGGAAGCCGCGCGGGTCGCGCACGTCGGAACGGTCCGCTCCCGTCCAGCGCAGCCACGCCTCCTGGACGACGTCCTCCGCGTCGGCGACGCGCCCCAGCATGCGGTAGGCGACTTCCAGGAGGACGGGGCGGTGGTCTTCGAAGACGTCGGTCACGGTGTCGGTGCTCACCGTTCCATCCCAGCCGACGCTCCGGCCCGTGTCCAGGCGAGGCGTCGCAGGCGCAAAGGACCCGGCGTGAATCGTGCCCCGCCGGACGGCCCTCCGAGCCCGCTTTCCGGGGTCGGAACTCCGGTACGGCCTACGGGTCTACCCGCCGGTAGCAATCGCTGACAAGCTGTCCACGTCCCACGATGCCGTCCACGGCGGTCGATGCCCGTCCGTGCCGGTCCGTCCGTCCCGACGAGGAGCGCACATGTCCGCCACTGTCTCGTTCCAGGTCCCCTCCGCCGGGGGTCCGCGGTCCGTCACCCTGTCCTACGCGCGCGTGGGCCGGGGCGAGCCACTGCTCCTGCTGCACGGCATCGGTCACCACCGGCAGGCCTGGGACCCGGTGCTGGACATCCTGGCCACCGAGCGGGACGTCATCGCCGTCGACCTTCCCGGCTTCGGCGCGTCGCCCGCGCTGCCGGACGGCCTCCCGCACAACCTGCCCACGATGACCGCCGCGCTCGGCGCGCTGTGCGAGGCACTGGAGCTGGACCGGCCGCATGTCGCGGGCAACTCGCTCGGCGGACTGCTCGCCCTGGAGTTGGGCCGCGAGAAGCTCGTACGGTCCGTCACCGCCCTGTCCCCCGCCGGGTTCTGGTCGCAGGCGGAACGCCGTTACGCGTTCACCCTGCTGCTGTCGATGCGCCGGATCGCCCGGGGCATGCCCCTGTCCGTGGTGCGGCGGCTGTCCCGTTCGGCGGCCGGCCGCACCGCGCTGACCAGCACCATCTACGCCCGCCCGGGGCGCCGTTCACCCGAGGCCGTGGTCGCGGAGACGCTGGCCCTCGCGAACGCGACGGGGTTCACCGAGACCCTGCGGGCCGGGAACACGGTCCGGTTCACCGACGACGTCGCCGGGCTCCCGGTCACCGTGGCCTGGGGCACCAGGGACCGGGTGCTGATCAAGCGTCAGGGGGTCCGGGCCAAGCAGATCATCCCCAGGGCCCGGCTGATCCGGCTGCCCGGCTGCGGGCACGTCCCGATGAACGACGACCCCGCGCTCGTCGCGCGCGTCATCCTGGACGGCAGCGCAGGCGACAGCGCCGACGGAGGCGTCGGCAACGGTGGCGTCGGCGACAGCTGACGGGCTCCGCGCCGGGGCGCGGGAGCCCAGCGCGACGCCCGCGCCCACCAGGGCGCTGCCCACGGCCTGGGCGGCGCCGTAGGAGCCCGTGCCCACCAGGGGCGCGGTGCAGGCTGCGGCGACGGGGATGAGGCCGGAGAACAGCGTGGCCCGCTCCGCGCCGATCCGCTGCATCCCCATGTACCAGCAGACGAAGCCGATCACGGTGACGACGACCGCCTGCCACAGCAGGGCCGCCGTCTCGGCGCCGTCCGGCCGCCGCAGCCACCCCGCGCCGTCGGCGAGCAGTCCGGCCGCCGCCGACTCCACGGCGGCCAGGCCGCACACGGTGGTGGACAGCAGTCGCGGGCCCAGGGGCCGCAGTACGGGCACTGCGAGAACGGCGAATCCGACCTCGCCGGCCAGCGCGCACACCGAGAAGGCGATGCCCGCCGCGTCGCTGCGGCCCCACCCCTGCACGGTGAGGGCGCCGAGCGCGACGAGCAGGGCGCCGTGCAGCACCGCCCGTTGCGGGCGGCGGCCCTCCACCAGCGGGACGACGACCGCCACGACGACGGGCGCGCAGCCCACGAACACGCCCGGGACGGCAGGCTCCGCCGTGCGCTCGGCGGCGATCACGGCGAGGTTGAAGCCGACCATGCCGATGCCCGCGAGCAGCGCCAGTCGCAGCCACTGGCGGGCGGTGAGCCGACGCAGCCGGGCCGCGGCGCCGCTCCCCGCGAGCGGGACCAGCAACAGGAACGCCAGGCCGTAGCGGAGGAACTGGCCGCCCGCGTACGGGTAGGCGCCGAGGACGCTGTTGGCGGTGAAGGAGCCTCCGACAAGGACACAGGCGAGCGCGGCGAGCAGGGCCCCGCGCGTGGTGGTCGCGTTCATGGCAGCGACGCTAGGAAGCGGGGCGGCCCGGTTTAAGGTCCACTTCCATGACGGTGTCGGGGACCAATCGGTACGGGACGTGGGCGCGGTGACCGGAGCCGCGGACACGGGGGACGGGGATGCGGTGGGCGGGGGCGCGGGGGACGGGGATGCGGTGGACGTGGGCGGGGGCGCGGGGGCCATGGAGCGGAGCCCGGCCGCGGCGGGCGGGGACGGGGCCCTGGGCGCGGTGAAGCGGGGCGCGGCGGACGGGGGCGGAGGCGCGGGGGCCGGGG